>CAXMLP010000413.1:0-9543 GCA_964194225.1 uncultured bacterium
GCTTTGGAAACTTGGTCAGGGAAGGGCTGCCGCACATCCGCGACAGCCCCTGCCCCAACCGACGAAACGTATTCTTCTTTTTCCTGACTAGGCCAGGAACGGCTTGACGGCGGCCAGGACCTCTTCCTTGGTCTTCGCGGTCTCGGTCGCGCCCTTGTAGACGCCGCCCTCCGGCGCCAGGCCGAGCAACTTCCCGACCAATGCCGCGTGGCGGCACTCGACGCCGAAAATGCCTGCCGCAGCCTGCAGCAGCGCGGGATCGGTCAGTGCGCCGGCCTGTCCCAGGTAGGCGCCCACACCGACCTCCTCGAAGGTCTTTGCCGTGGTCGCAAACTGCGTGAAGTTCTTGAAGGTACCGTCCGGGTACTTCACGGTGGGGGATGCAACGGGGGTGCCGCCCAACTTCTTGATGGTGTCACTGAGAGCCTGCACGTGAGCCTGCTCGTCGGACCCGATCAGCGTGAACAGGTCCTTCGCCTTGGCGTCGGTGATGATGCCCGAAGCGTTGCCCTGCTTGTAGAAGTCGGCTTCCAGGTATTCCAGGGTAAGGGCGAAGTTGAGCACGTCGAGGTCGCCCTGGGCGGCGGCCGCCCAGACCCGGGTGGAGGTCAGCAGCTGAAGCGCGGCCTCACCGCTGATAACTGCGCCGGTTCCCACGGCGGCTCGGCCGAGGAAGCCTCGCCTTGTCCAATTGGTCTCTATCAACATCTGCATCAGCTCCCGAGGAAGGGTGTGACCGCTTGGACGATCTCGCCCATGGTCGCGTTGGCCTCGACGGGGGCAGGAACCTGCTTCTTGCCGAGGATGTCATTGATGATCGCGGCATGCCGGGACTCAACGCCCGCGATGCTGGCCGCGGCGCCCAGGATCTCCTTGTTCTTGATCAGGGTCACCTGCCCGTGGTAGGCCTTGACACCCGTCTCTTCGAAGATCTGGGCAGTCCCGAGGAACTTGGCCTTGTCGGTGAAGGTGCCGTCCGGGTACTTCAAGGTCGGCTTGTTGACGGGCTTCGCGTTCAGCTTGGTGAGTGTTGCGAGGAGGGCCGTGACGTGGGCCGCCTCGTGCTGGGCTATCGGGGCGATGTACTTGAAGTCATCGCCCAGGAGGGCCTGAGGCGCCTTCGAGTAGAAGTCGGCCTCCAGATACTCCAGCGTCAGCGCGTAGTTCAGGATGCCGACGTCGCCCTCACCGAAGGGGCTGGCACTCTTGCTGGGGCTGGGGGCGGCTGTCGGACTGCTGGTGGCTGTGTTGTTGCCATTTCCACACGCGCCAACCAGGGTCGCGCCGACTCCCAACAGGGCGGCGAAGCGGAGAAAGGAACGCCTGTCCCCCTCTTCCTCGAAAAAGATGACGGGTTTCCCGTCAAACGGCTGTGAACTCATGTCTGTCTCCCGGGCCAAGGCCGATTGTGAATCAGTGGTGTAACGGATAGACGATAACAGCACTATCACCAAATGGGATCATCAGTTCTGAGGATCTTTGGATAATCCACCGGCCTCCCGCCTGCGTACATCAGTCATGGCCTCTGTCCTCACTAAAGTCGAAGAAGATCTCCATGAGCGAGGGCTCACCGCCATCCGATCGGCACTGCAGGCGGTTGGGCACCCGGACCTGAGCGTTGGCCTGGCACAACTTGGAGTGCTGCTGGCCCACCTCATCCAGGCCGGAGCCGTGGCCTTCCGCCCCCATGGGAGCAGCCCCCTGGCGCCGTCGATGGACGCGGCGACCGCCGGCAGCTCGGCCGACCTCACGATCAAGTGGGCCGCCGCCGGCCATTCACTGGGCACGATCGAAGCCTATGGTCCGAGGCGGTCCACAGGCTTCCAGGAGTACGACCGCTGGATCCTTCAGGTGGCCGCCGAGATCACAGCGGTGGCGTGGCTGCGGCAGCACTCGGCTGTCTCAATGGCAGGTGGGGACAGGCTTTCAGGCCGAGAGGAGGAGGTGGCCGCCCTGGTGGCCCGGGGGTTGACCAACGCGGGGATAGCGGATCACCTGTCCATCAGCTCCACCACGGTCGCCACGCACGTGGCCCACATCCTGGAAAAGCTCCGCTTTCGGTCTCGCGCCCAGGTCGCCGCCTGGTACGCGCAGCACGGCAAGACCGTTCTTCCCGACTGAAATCAGCCTCCGCTTGTTTCGACAGCTCCGAGTGTGGGAATATGTCCATCAGCAGGGACCTTCCGTCCCCGCATCTTGCGTTGGTCGCAGAAGTCTTTCTCGAACAGGCCAGCCGCTTGTTCCCGCATTCGTTCGAGAAAGAGGAGAACCCCCGCAATGCCCAACGGAAGTATCAAGAAGCTGGTATCGGACCGCGGATTCGGATTCATCGCGGCCGAGGACGGCAAGGAGTACTTCTTCCATCGGGACGGTGTCGAGAACTTCGATTCCCTGAACGGCGGCGAGAAGGTCACCTTCGAAGTCGAGTCGAGCCCCAAGGGCCCCCGGGCCAAGATGGTTCGTCTAGCCTAAGTCAGACGATCTTAAATCGGAGCCCGGTCCGTTCCCGCCACTTGGGGCGGTGCCGGGCTCCCGTCTTCAATCCGCAACAACCGACGAGGAGAATAGGAGAACCGCATGGAGCAGCAGACCCGCACCAAGCGCTCGGCAGTCGCCATCCTGATTGATCCCGACGCCGCTTCAGGAGCGCTCCACCGCAAGCGGCTCCAGGACCGGGGCTACAGTGTCGTCATCGTCGCGGATGCCGCCGCGGCCACCGCGACTGCTGAGAAGGCTGCCCCAGCCGTCATCTTCTATGCGTCGTTGACCGGCCGCATCGATGCCTCCGAGTTGATGCTGGCACTCAAAGCCAGCGATGCCACCCGGCACGTCCCGATCCAGATGTTGTCGGCGGCCCCCGAGGCACGCAACCAGAAGGGCCTCAATGTCGTCACCCGGACCGGCTGGTAGCGCGGCTCCCATGGCCCACAGGTGACTCCGGCGCCGACTACGGTCTCACTCGGCTGGTCCTCAGGCAGTGTGCCGCTGCACACCCATGCCTGCTTCTACTACTCCGACGAGGAGACCCTGCGGCGATCACTTGGCTTCCTGAGGGTCGGCCTCGATGCGCCGAATGAGTTCGCCGTCATCTTTGCCGACAGCTCGCGCCACGCCTCCCTTCTCGGCTGGCTTCAGGATGGTTACGACGGCGATCTGGTCGCGCGGCGGGCGGAGGGCAAGCTGGCGGTGGTCGGCGGGGCGCCGACCAAGGAGGAACTTCTCGCCAATATCGCCGCCACGCTGGATGTGGCAATGAGGGCTGGACACACGCTCATCCGCTTTCTCGGCTTCATCGGTTGGGGTGAGCCGGGCTGGCCTGACGAGACGACCCTATTGGAGTTCGAATCTCAGGTGAACGCCGCCGTTTTCTCTTATCCGGCAGTGATCATCTGCACGTACGGAGTGCCGAAATTGACCGGGAAGCAGTTGATCTATGGCGGGTTGATGACGCATCCGATCGTCTTCCTCAACGATCGCGTGCTGTCCGGGGGCCCCCTCTATGTCGATCCAACGATCACGCAAACCACTGGCGACAAAACGGCCTGAACTGAGCCGAAGGAGGAGCTCGGCCCAGCGTCCGGCGGATCGGTCGCTCGACTCCGTCCGCCTCATCGCAGCCCAGCTGCAGCCGGTGGACGACGAACTTTCGCACTTTTATGGCCGCCTCAGCGCGACGGTCGCCAAGCTGGCCGGTGCCGGCCGCGTCGGCTTCTTCCTTCTCGAAAACGAGACTCTGCTGCTCCAGGAGGAAGCCTTTGGGATTGCCTCTGACCTAGCCCGAACGCTGCCCGCCATCGAGTGCCGAGCGGACGGCGGCTCGGCGGCGACCAGGGTGGTCCACCAGGGCGAGATCGTCCGCGCTGACCTGAGTTCTGACGACCAGGGCATGGCTCTCAACCGGCACTCGCTGGCCCCTGTCGGCGCCAAAAACGTTGTGGCAGTCCCCTGGTCGTCCGGGGCGACACGCCTCGGGCTGGTGGCGGCCTACGACTCCTCGGCTCCTGGTGGATTTACCGAGGACGACGTCTGGGTCCTGCAGGTCTCGGCGACCACCGCCGCGCTTGTCTGGCAGCAGCGGGAACTCGCCAAGCGCCTGGTGGCCGGCAAGGATGAGGAAGGCGAACGCATGCGAGGCGTCGCCGAGCGGATGGGTGAGCTCGAAGAGATGAAGCGAAAGATCCTCAACCTTGCCGCCCATGAGCTGCGGGGACCGCTCACAGTCATCCGCGGCTACCTGTCCATGCTTGCCGACGGCTCACTGGACGCTGCCAGTCTGCGCCGCGTGCTCCCGATCCTGGTTGGGAAGGCGGCCCAGATGGACGCTCTCGTCACCCAGATGCTCGAGGTGGCACGGCTGGAGGAGGGGCGGCTCCACCTGGAAACCGCCGTGGTCGACCTCGGTGCGGTTGTGCGGGATACAATTGATGTCGCGGCACTGCTCGCCGTGCCGGGGGTGACCGTGTTTTTCGAACGGCGACCCGAACCGGTGCTCGTCGTCGGGGATGCGCAGCGGATCGCGACGATCGCCGGGAACCTGATCGACAACGCCATGAAGTACTCCCCAGACGGCGGCCTCGTCCACTGCGAGCTCGGCAGCGAGGGCGGGAAAGGGTTTCTTGCCATACGGGATGAGGGCCTCGGCATTGCCAGCCATGACCTGCCCAGCCTCTTCACTCGGTTCGGGCGGATCGTCACCGCCGACAACAGCCACATCGCCGGCACCGGTCTTGGCCTGCATCTGAGCCATGAGTTGGCGCGCATGCAGGGGGGCGATATCACCGTTGAGTCGGAGCTCGGCCGCGGCAGCGTATTCACACTTTGGCTGCCGCTGGCCGAAGGAAAATCAATGGCCGGTTCTCGATCCTGATGGCGCCCGCCGGGGGCCCAGCCTGGCCGTGGACCAACTTGTTTTGCGGCGTCCGCAAGTGTTGGCACGACGGCTCGTTGCGCTGAGTAAGGGGATGGGTTACCGCTCAGGGTTTGCGGGTCGGAGGAGCAGCGGGCCGTTGCCGCTGCGGTTGGGCCACGCCATCACTCCCGTTTACCAACCCGGTTCAACGCCTGACTTCGACCGGCTGTACCGAGATACGTATCCGCGCTTGAAGCGCACTCTGGCGATCCTGCTGGGCGACCCCGACGCCGCCGAGCGGTGTGTGCAGGCGGCTTTCCAGGTGACCTTCCGCGCCTGGCCTGAGGCGCCGGCGGAGATCTCCGCGGAGGCGTGGCTCCATCTCCATGCCCTGCGCTTTGCCCGGCGCCACCAAAGGCGTGTGTCGGCGTACGGGATCGGCTGGTCGCTCGCCCGAGTCGGGCAACCGAGGCGCGACATCCCCCTGGCCGACGAGATTGGCTGGCCCGAATTGGGCAGAGCGCTGAGAACGCTGCCGGCCCAACTGGCGGCAGCAGTCGTCCTCAGGCACTACCACGACTATTCGGACCAGGAGATCGCGGCCACCACGGGAATCGGCGAGTCAGCAGTCGAGCGGCGATTGAGCGAGGCACGCCGGCGCCTCCAGAACGAGGTCGGGGTCGCATTCGCGGCGGCGGACGTCCCGGCGCCGCCGCGCACCATGACCCCGGCTCAGTTTCAGACCGCGCTCGAGCACAAGCTCAGCCAGGGCCTGGCCTGGGTGCCGGTGCCCGCCACAGCGCCGTCGCGAGCGGGCTATCGGAGGCTGCGCTCGCACCGTGCCTGGACCCATCGAATCACGGTCGGAGCCGCCACCTTCGCCTTCGCGATGCTCTCTGGCGTCGTCGCGGCGTCGGCTGCCGGCGGTCCGGCGGGCTCCTGGCCGGAACGGGCGGAGGGAGCGCTTCACCGCCTGCTGCCCGCGTTGCCGAGCTCCGAGCCGGCCGCGCTGCATAGTGTGGCCGCCGGAAAGGGTGGGATCGCGGAGTCGGTGGCCCCCGGCCACAATTCCGGCCCCGCCGCCCGGCCTTCAGCGGCGTCGGGTCAAGGTCAAAGTGGCTCTGTTCAGTCCGAAACACAGTCCTCAGTTGGGGCATCGGTTGGTGCGGCTGGTGGCTCACAAAAGGAGACCGACGGACCGGCTGCTTCCGCCGGCCAGCAGTCCTCCGGCAACGCAACTGCCGGTGCGCAGCCGGCCGCCGTGGCCACCGATGGACAGAATCAATCCGGCGGTGCTGCGAGCGGCCCGAGCTCGGGGCCGGTCGTCACGGTCACAGATCCCTCCTCAGACTCAAACTCCGGCTCCTGACTCCGCCGGCGTGAAGCCGCGGATTGAGTTCGAAACTTGGCTCCCGGCCGGCCTTGCGCTTATGGTGGCCAGGTCAATTGCGGCGATGAGAGTTGGGGGTGGTCCTTTATATGAGACGGCTTCTTTACGTTTCCCTGCTGGCCGTGCCAGTACTTCTCCTTGGCACGATCAGCGACGTCGGTGCAACACCGGGCAGCGACAGCCGGGGTGCAACCGACCTGCGAGCAACTCTGTTGGCTGAGAACGAGGTCCCGGCCGCGCCGGGTTCGGACTTCCGGGGAAGCGCGGAGGTCACAATAAATGAGTCGCACACGCAGCTGTGCTGGAAGCTCGACTACACCACCTCTGAGCGGGTGGTCGCAGGCCACATTCACGCTGGACCTCCTGGCACCGCCGGTCCCATCGTCTTCGGATTCTTCAACCCTCCGCCTGCGACTGCGCCGGTGAAGGAAGGGTGTCGAACCGACACATCTGGCGTGCTGGACAGAATCGCTGCCAACCCGGAGGCGTTCTACGTGAACATCCACACCACCGCACATCCCACTGGGGCGGGGCGGGGTCAGTTGAGCGGTGAGAGTGAGGCGGAGGACGACGCCGGCACCGACTGAAGGTGATCAGGCTAATCCGCCTGACCCGGTGACCGGCTGCATCGCGAGAAGTTGGGTGGCGATCGAGCCGTAGTCCGGGGGCGCCACGAAACGCTGCACGAAGTAATGGTCGAGGGTCGGGTGGCGCAGCTCAAGCAGGCGGTTGCGAACCTGCTCCTTGAGGGCCGCTGCCAGGGTCGAACGAACCACGACTGGCTGGATCGGCGCCCGGCCGACGCTGTCAATGATCCGTATGCGGCTGCGCAGATCGGGAAGATCACGAAGCGCCACCGCGAGAACCTGGCAATCGATGGCGGCGCCGTCAACCGAACCGTCGGCGACCATCTCCAGCGCGCGCTGGTGGGAACCGGCGGTGATGACGCGAGAGAAGTGGCTCCAGCTTCGCACCCGGGCCAGGGTCCCCCAGTACCCCGACCAGGAGCTTGGCTCGTTGACGGCCCAGCGCGAGCCGGCCAGGTCAGCGAACGCTCTATACCTCGATTCGGACCTGACGATGACGTCGGAGCAATAGAGCGGAGCGCCGCCAAACCGCGGATCAGCCAGGACCGGAGCAGCGATCGGTTCGACGGCTCCGCCGAGCCACACCACCGGCGGGCTGCAGACGAACGCGACGTCGACGTCGCCGTCGGCAAGCTCGCACCAGTCGCCGCCCGTTCGCAGCTCGGTGCCGCCGCACGCATCAGTGACTGACTGATACAGCGGTCGAAGGCTGGGAGCCAGGTAGGTGGCGAACCGCAGGCGTTGCGTCCCCTGATCGTATTCGATTCAGGTTGACTCGACGACGCCTGCCTATGCTGGAAGCGGATGGTCGCCAATCCCGACGTGCGCGCGCGCGAGTTGGGCCGCCTGGATGCGCTCCGAAGCTACGGCATTCTGGACACCGGTCGAGAGGCTGTCTTTGATCGGATCACCTCTCTGGCAGCCGAACTTCTCGACGTCCCCATCTCCCTGATCACCCTGGTTGACGAGCATCGCCAGTGGTTCAAATCAGCTCATGGGCTGGAGGCGATCTGGACGCCCCGGGAGGGCGGATTCTGCTCCTACACGGTGACCTGCGAGAGGCCGGCAATCATCGAGGACGCGACCAACGATCCCATGTTCGCGGTGCATCCGATGGTCGTCGGCGATCCTCACATCCGGCTCTACGCCGGCGCGCCGCTCATCACGCGAGATGGCTTTGCTCTCGGCACCCTGTGCGTGATCGATTCGCAGCCTCGGCGCCTAAACGCGCGCGAGTTGAGCATCCTGACCTCACTCGCCGCTCTTGTCATGGATCACATCGAAACCCGGCTTTGGGCGATTTGGTTCGCCGAGGAGGAGGAGGAGCGGCACCAGCGTGAATACGATCTGAGCGCCAGCCGCGCGGCGGCGGCCGAGCTGAGGCAGGCGAACGAGCGTAACGCGGCGCTCGAGAAGGCGAAGATGTCGTTTCTCAACGTGGCCTCCCATGAGCTCAGAACGCCACTCTCCCTCCTTGCCGGCTACGTCGAGCTCCTCGATGATCCTGAATTTCGCCGGAACGAAAGGGCGGCCGGCGAAGCACGCGCGGTGATGCGCGCCAAGGCGGCTGACATGAACGATCTCGTGAACCGGATGCTGAGGATGGCCGAACTGGATACCGCCAGCGCGGGGGCGGACGTCGATCTGCGCGAGCTGTTGGATGCGGTGATCAAGCAGGCGCAGGCCGGCGCCCCCCAGCTCCGATTCGATCTACAGAGTCCGGCCGAGACAGTGGTGGTGCGCGGCGACCACCTTCGGCTGGGTCTCGTCTTCGAAAACCTGCTCGAGAACTCGGTCAAGCGTTCACCCGAGGGTGGTGTCGTGGTCTGTCGGATGCTTATCTCTGATGGCACCGCGATCGTGGAAATCTTCGACGACGGCAGCCCCGACATCGAGGCCGAAACGCTCCAGCTCCTCGCCGGTTCCGATGGCCCCCTCATCCCGAGCGCCATCGACGCACCTGGGCTGGGCCTGTACCTGGTGCACCAGGTCGTCCTGGCGCACGGCGGCAACGTCGAAATGCGTGCGCCGGACGGGGGCAGCCATGCCGTGGTCGTGAAGCTGCCGGCTCGCCGCCGCCGTCTGGCGAGAGCAGACGTGGCCAAGGGCCGTGACATCCCCACCGATCGCGAGATGGAGGTGGGGCGCCTGGTGGCCCAGGGACTGACCAACGGGGCGATCGCCGCCAGGCTCTTCGTGAGTCCGGCCACGGTCGCGAGCCATGTTGCCCACCTGCTCGGCAAGCTCGGTTTCAAATCGAGGGCGCAGGTGGGAACGTGGATCGCCCAGGTCGACCGCGAAAAATCATCAGATCGGATGATTTAGCTCTGACCGGCATCGCCGAAGCTGTTAGTGGCGATGTTGGCTTTGATGAGTGGCAGAAGTAGTCGGGACGCGAGCAGCGCCTCAGCCTATTCGGTCGTGGGCTTGATCAGCGCAGCTCGGGAAGGCGACCAATCGGCCCTCGGCGCCCTTTACGACGAGTTTGGGGCCCCTGTTTACCGCATGGCGCTCAGAATCGTCGGCGATCCCCTCCGTGCGGAAGAGGTCACGCAGGACGTATTTCTGTCGGTTTGGGAGGGCAGCGAGTCATTCGACGGCCGCCGTGGCTCGGTGGCGGACTGGCTCGTGCGCTGCGCGCGGAGTCGGGCGGTCGCAGTCGTGCTGGCGGCGACAAGAGCGGCGAGCCTGTCGGGTTTCAAAATGAGGGTTGGCGT
>CAXMLP010000414.1:0-2154 GCA_964194225.1 uncultured bacterium
CCGGTGTTCATGGCCTGGAGCATGTCGAGCGCCTCGCCGCCGCGAACCTCACCGACCAGGATCCGGTCGGGCCGCATCCGGAGCGAGTTGCGGACCAGCTGCCGGATGGTGAGCTCACCCTTGCCCTCGATATTCGCGGGACGGTGCTCCAGGGCCACCACGTGGGGATGCTGAATCTGCAGCTCGGCGGCGTCCTCGATCGTCACCACACGCTGGTTCTCGGGAATGTAGGAAGCCATCACGTTCAGCGAGGTCGTCTTTCCGGAGCCGGTGCCGCCGGAGACGAGGATGTTCATCCGACCCAGCACGCAGGCGCGGAGGAAATCAGCCATCGCCGGGCTGAGCGAGCCCTCGCGGAGCAGGTCGTCGATGTCCATCACGAAGTCGCGGAATTTGCGGATGGTCAGCGATGGACCGCGCAGCGCCGCCGGTCGGATGATCGCGTTGACGCGGCTGCCGTCGGGGAGGCGGGCGTCAACCATTGGGCTCAGCTCATCGATGTGACGGCCGGTGACGGCGATCATTCGGCGGATCGTCTCGAGCAGTTGGCCCTCGTCGGCAAAGTGGGCCTCGGCCTTGACCAACATCCCATCACGCTCCACGAAGACGTCATCGGTCCCGTTGACCATGATCTCGCTCACGGCGGGATCCCGAAGAAGTCGGTCAAGCGGGCCGTACCCGACAGCCTGGAGGAGGATCTGGTCGATCAGCTCGGTCCGCTCCGCCATCGTCAGCGTCAGCTGGTCCTCGTCGAGCATCTCGTCGATGTGTAGGCGCACTGAGCGAGTGAAGGAGTCCTGGTCCCCGGTGGAGAGGTCGGTGTCCCGGATCATGGAGAGCCGGTCGCGGTAGTCGGCGGCGAGCTGAGCGATGCGGGAGCCCCTGTTCTCCTCCTGCAGCTGCGCTGACCGATCGCTCCGGCGGCGGCGAGGGGCGGCGGTCCACTGGTCGAGGCCGACTCCCCACCGGTCGACGAAGCGAACCTCGAGCAGAGATTGGGAGCAGATCAGGACCGGCGTCACGAACTCGGTGTCCTGCACTCGCATGCGGATCATGAATCCCTCGCCGCCGGGCGCACCGACCAGGTATCCCTGGATGCTGTCCCCGTCACGGAAGGAGAGGAGGCCCTTGCGTTCCTCCGAGTCGCCGTTGTCAGGATCCAGGCCAGCCCCCAGGGCGACGTACTTGAGGTTCGCGAGAGGTACCCAGCTGACCTCGCCATCACCGCCGGCCGGATGGAGCGGATAGCCCCGGCGCGTGATCTCGCGACTGTTCGAGAGCCCCTCAAGCACCTGCCCACCGAGGAGGTGCACGGTGACCTCGAGGAGGGTCGCGATTTCAACGGTGGGGTGGTTGTGCACCTGACGGTCGCGGAGCTGCGCCACTAACGCAGCTCCGCCCGGGGGGGGATGGGCGGGTTCACGGCGCCCGGAATCCTAACACCACACCTGCCGTATTTGATCGTTATTACCGGTTAAGGATTCAGGCTGCGGAAGAACGCCCCCGGCCGCGGGACCGCCGGCGCCTTCTTGAGGGAGCCGCAGTCCCCGCGATAACCGGCGACCGGCGCTCAGCCGGCTCCTGATGGACGGGCGGGTGGCCATTGCCACCGTGCACCACGTACCGCCAGCCGCCTTCGGCGATGAGATGCTCCGCGTCAAGCTCGGGGAGCTCGGGTGCTCCCTGCCGGCGCAGCTTGCTCCAGTTCGGCAGGTCCTCGGCGCTGACCATGGTCAGTGCGCGTCCCTCCATGCCCATCCGGGCCGTCCTGCCGATCCGGTGGGTGAGCCACTGGGGCGTATCGGGCAGCTCGAAATTGATCACGAGGCCGACGTGGCTGATGTCGAGTCCGCGAGCAGCGACATTGGTCGCCACCAGGATGTCCGCCTTCTGGTCGCGGAACGATTCCATGGTCCGGTCGCGGGCCGACTGGCTGAGGTTGCCCTGCAGCTCGACGCTGTCATGGCCGAGAGCCTTGAGATCCTTGTTGAGCTTCTTGACGCCGTGCTTGGTCCTGCCGAAGACGATGGCCGACCCCTTGTGCCTGCGGAGCAGCTTGTTGAGCACCTGGAGTTTGTCGTTGCGCTCCACGCGCAGGAGGCCGTGCTCGAGAAGGGACTCGGCCTCCGCGGCGACCTTGATGCGGACCGGCTC
>CAXMLP010000415.1:0-4389 GCA_964194225.1 uncultured bacterium
CCCGCCGCGAGCGGATCTGGATCGCCCGCGAGGCGGAGGAGCTGTTTAAGAAGAACGTCACCTGGGGCGCCCGCTCCGGGGAGGTTCGCGAGACGTTCACCCCCGGCGGCTCCGGCCGCGGTGGGGGCGAGAAGACCACCGAGGGCGCAAGTGTCACCATCGGCCGGCGGCGCGGCTGGCCCGGCCGATTCGGAGGTTTTAGACGCGGCCGGTTCACGGGTCAGCACCCCTCTGATCGGCGCTCCTTCTAGCCGGCTTCAGGGAGGAGTTCCATGGCAGTGATCGATCTCGCACAGACGGCCGGTGCCCAGGACGATGGGGAGGAGCCGCTCGACGCCTATTCGCGGACGGTGAGCGCGGTGGCCGAGGCTTTGATCCCCTCGGTCGCCAGCCTCCGCGTGGGCCGGCCGGAGAGCCGCCGCCCGAGCGGCAGCGGGTCCGGCGTCGCCATCGCCCCGGATGGATTCGTGGTCACCTCCGCCCACGTGGTGGCCGGGGCCACCAGTGGCTCGGCCTCCTTCTCAGATGGGGAGGAGTACGAGATCGAGGTGGTCGGCGCCGACCCCCTCTCCGACCTCGCCGTGGTCCGCGCCAAAGCGGGCGGCATGCTCCACCCTGTCCAGATTGGCGATGCCGATCGGCTCCGCGTCGGGCAGCTCGTGATCGCCATCGGCAACCCGATGGGCTATGCGGGCTCGGTGACCGCCGGTGTGGTGAGCGCGCTGGGCCGCAGCCTGCCCACCTCCGACGGGAGGGCGCAGCGGATCGTCGACAACGTCATCCAGACCGATGCTGCCCTCAACCCCGGTAACTCGGGGGGCGCGCTCGCCGACGGCCGCGGCCGCCTGGTCGGCGTCAACACGGCGGTGGCTGGATTTGGCCTCGGCCTGGCGGTGCCCATCAATCCCACCACCAAGTCGATCATCAGCGCTCTGATTCGCGATGGCCACGTCGTCCGGGGCTACCTCGGGATCGCCGGTGGCACCCGGCCGCTGACGGGGAAGGTGGCCGAGACGCTCGGCCGACGGGGGGCGGTTGAAGTCCTCGAGGTCCTGGCTGACAGCCCGGCTGCAGCCGCGGGTTTGCGCCCGGGCGACCTGATCGTTGAGGTCGACGGGGCTGCAGTGAGCAGGGCGGGCGACCTTCAGCGCTTCATGGTCGGGGCGACAATCGGCAGAAGCATCACGATCGGGGTGATGAGGAACTCGCGGCTCCACCGGCTGGGCCTGAGCTTGGCGGAGCTCAAATGACGGGCGACTTCCGTCAGGCTCGGTGGGGAAAGTACCTCCGATAGATCGACCGCAGCCTTCGCAGGGCTCGCCTGGACATCGGCCGCAAACCCTCGTGGCGCGTGTACCAGAGCACGCGGGCGAAGCCGCTGGCAGGAGGCGTGAGGCCCAGGGACCGCCACGTTATCAGGGCGCGCGCGCCGTCCATCCCGCCCTGGTTACGGGGACGAACGGCGAGGTCGGCCGCCCGCCAGGGGGCTGAGCAATATTCCACCAGCGGTGCCAGCGCGGCCTCCCAGGTGAATTGGGGCTGAGAGCGTTTGACCGCCGCCGCCGCTCTCTCGCGCGCGGCCCCGTCCGTCATGAACGTGCTGATCGCGGCGGCTATGGCAGCCACGTCCTCGTATGGCACGACGGCCCCGGTCCCGTTCTCCCTGATCCAATCGGCGAAGCTATCTCCCTCGGTGGAGACGACCGGCAGCCCGGCCCAGATGTAGTCCAGCACCCGGGTCCGGAAGCTGAACCTGGTCTCGATGTGGTTGAAGTGCATGCTCACGCCCAGCTCGGACTCGAGCAGGAAGTCCTTGCGGTGCTCATAGGGGACCCACGTCATGTTGAAGGTGACGCCGGCATCCCGAAGTCCGAGATCCTCGGCCAGTTTCACAGCGCGGGCGGCCATCGCCATCCGCGGAACGCCCGGATTCGGATGTTGGATTCCCAAGAAGAGGAGTCGCGCCGAGGGGACCCTGTCCAGCACCTGCGGCCAGGCCCGGATGAGCGACAGCGGGTCGAACCAGTTGTAGACCCCACCCGCCCAGATGGCCAGCCGATCGTCCACGCCGATCCCGGGCAGGACACCCTTGGCAGCCGGTTTTCCGGAGTGGGTCGGCGGTTGACTGCCGATGCCAAAGGGGGCGATGTCGATCAACCGTCGGAGCAGCTTGTCGTCGCCGTGCGTGTAGGGGTTCACACGGTCGGCTGAAAGGAGGAAGCCGAGCCAGAAGTCACGCTGCTTCTCGCTGGCGCAAAGGAAGAAGTCGCCAATCCTGGATTGGACGATCAGCGCCGCCAGCGATGACCAGTGCTGGCTGAGGCGGTCCTCGATGGCGTCGTCCGCGAACATCTCGAGAACCTCGAGCGTGATCGGGTCGTAGAGGTCCACCACCAGGAATTTCCCGGTCCTGGCGAGCTGGGGGTTGCTCGCCAGGACCATGCCCTGCACGATGATCACGTCCGCCCATCTCTCCTCGGCGGTCAGGCTTGCCGGCGACGAGACGACGAGCTTGAATTCGGTCGGCTCGAGGTCGTTTTTCTGCGGCACCGAGAGGTGGACCTCGTTGCCTGCCGCCGCCAGCACCCGAGCCATCTCCCAGCAGCGGATTGCCGGGCCGGCCATCGAACTGCCGGCCACGTCCGCGCAAACGACCAGGACTCGACTCATCGGGTGGGGCGGCGGTGGTGTGATCTCTGCATGAGCTGCACGGGCCGGCCGACCTTCGACGGCCTGCGGAATTTTAGTGGAAGGGCCCCACGGACCGGTCCCTCAGGCGGAGCGCAGGATGGGCCCGGGCGGCGATACTGGCCGCCGATGAGAGCCAGCGTTGTCGTGGTCGCCTACAACAGCGCTCCCTTCCTCGAAGCCTGCCTCAACTCGCTGGCCGCGCAGACTCACCCCGACACCGAGGTGATCGTCGTCGACAACGGATCAACGGACGGCGGGCCCGAATATGTGGAGAGGGTTCACCCCGCGGTCAGGGTCATTCGGACCGGGGCCAATCTGGGCTACGCGGGAGGCAACAACCGTGGAGTGGCGGCAGCCACCGGCGAGGTGGTCGCGATTCTCAACCCGGATACCGAGGTCGAACCTGACTGGCTGGCCGCCCTCCTGGCCGCTCTCGCGACGGGCGACGAGGTCGGCCTGGTCACTTCCCGGATCTGCCTGCACGGCAGTCGCGAGGTGCTGAACACATGCGGCAACGACATCCACGTCACCGGGCTGGGCTTTTGCCGTGGGCTCCTACGCCCCGCCTCGGAGTTCGACCACCCCACCCAGGTGGCGGCCATATCCGGCTGCGCCTTCGCCGTGCGCCGAGAGCTCCTGCTCGAGCTGGGCGCGTTCGATGAGGATTTCTTCGCCTACGTCGAGGACACCGACCTCTCAATTCGCGCCGCTCTGGCAGGTCATCGAGTCGTCTATGTCCCGAGCTCCCGTCTCCATCACCACTATGAGCTGCGGATGCGTCCCGACAAGTTCTTCCTGCTCGAACGCAACCGCCAGCTCATGCTGCTGAAGAACCTTCGGTCAGGCACTCTGCTCGCAATGTTGCCCGTCCTCCTGCTCGGTGAGGTTATGACCTGGACCTTCGCTGCAATCCGGGGCCGCCCCTACCTCGCGGCGAAATTTGGCGCCGCTCGCTGGCTGTTCACGAATCGACGGAGCATCGCCGCCAAGCGTCGGCGGCTCCGCAAGCTGCGACGCGTGGGGGACGGAGCGATTCTCGACCTGATGACGGTCCGCCTACCGGCCGGCCAGACCGGCGTCAGCGGCCCCCTTGAGAGACCCCTCAACAGCCTCGCCGATGCCCTCTTCTGGGTCCTCATGCTGCCGGCGCGCGTCTTCATCCGCTGACCGCCCGGGCAGCGTCTTCGGTAGGCTAGCTGCCCAGATGGCTGATTACGTTGCGCTGCGTCAGGATCCCTTCAGCGTTCACCAGCTGATCCTGCAGTACGCCGCGGGCGCGCCCACCGTCCTCGATGTCGGGTGTTCGGCTGGCGGCACCGCCCAACTCCTTGTCGAGCGTGGGGCGGTCGTCGACGGGATCGAGTACGACCCGGAGGCGGCAGCCGAGGCGGCGAGGGTTTGCCGGCGCGTCCTGGTCGGGGACCTGGAGACCATGGCGATCGACCTCCCGGTCGGCAGTTACGATCTCGTTCTGCTGGGTGACGTTATCGAACATCTGCGGGACCCGGTGGCGACGCTGGCCAGGCTTCGTCCCCTTCTCCGCCCCGATGGCAGGCTCCTTGTGTCGACCCCCAACATCGCCAACTGGTCGATGCGACTTCTTCACCTGGCCGGTCGTTGGGACTACCAGGAGCGGGGCATCATGGACCGCACCCACCTGAGATTCTTCACCCGGCGTACGGTCCGAGCCACGATCGA
>CAXMLP010000416.1:0-6537 GCA_964194225.1 uncultured bacterium
CTCGATGCCGGCGCGCACGTCTTCGCGCAACGGGGCTACCACGCCGCCCGCGTCGACGACATCGTGAAGCTGGCCGACACCTCGCACGGAACGTTCTACCTGTACTTCTCCAACAAGGAAGACCTGTTCCGAGCGCTCGCGCTCGACGTCGCCGAGCAGATGATGCAGCTCGCCGAGGACCTGCCCGCGATCGTGCCCGAGCCCGCAGGCTTCATCGAGCTCCGATCGTGGTTGGACCGGTTCGGCGAGCTCTACGACCACTACGGGCCCATCATCCGGGCGTGGACCGAGGCCGAGATCGGCGGGAGCGAGTTCGGCCGCCTTGGCAACGACGTGCTGGGCGAGTTCACCCGGGTTCTGGCCGATCGCATACGCGCTGCGCGCCCCGCCGGGATCAGTGCCGCTGTCGCCGCGCTCGCGGTCGTCGCGATGGTGGAGCGGTTCAACTACTACGTGCTCTCGCGCCAGGTGAAGGTCGACCGCGACGACATGCTCGACACGCTCGCGGTGGTGATCCACCGTGGCGTCTTCAACGGCCAGGGACCGGCTCCGAACGACGGCGCCCGCTCGACGCGACCGGCGGTGTCGTCGAGGCGACGCTGAGCGCACGATGTCGTACACGCTCGTCACCTTCCATGCCCATCCCGACGACGAGGCGATCGCGACCGGCGGTGTGATGATGAAGGCTCGCGCCACCGGCCACCGGGTGGTTCTGGTGACCGCCACCCGGGGTGAGCTGGGCGAGATCTCGAACATGGACGAGGCCACCTCCCGGCCCCGGCTGGCCGAGATCCGGACCGCTGAGCTGAAGCGGGCCGGCGAGATCCTCGGCGTCGACCGCCAGGAGTACCTTGGCTACCGCGACTCGGGAATGCAGGGCACCCCCGGCAATGACCACCCGGCCAGCTTCCATGCCGCCGCGCTCGGCGAGGCTGCCGCCCGTCTCGCGGCGTTGCTGCGCGAGGAGCGGCCGGCGGTGGTGGTGACCTACGACCCGACCGGGAGCTATTTCCATCCGGACCACATCAAGGCTCACCACGTGACCACCGCGGCTCTGGACGTGCTTCGCGCCGAGGGCTGGGAGCCGGCCAAGTACTACTGGCATGGCTGGCCGCGGGAGGAGATCATCGAGATGGGGCGAGAACTCGAGAAGACGGGCCGAGCCAACCCCTGGGCATCGATGCCGGCGGAGGTTCGCGCCCGCCTCGGCGTGCCCCGGGAGCAGCTCACGACGGCCGTCGACGTTCGCCAGTACATACCCGGAAAGCGGGCCGCCTTCACGGCGCACCTCTCTCAGAATGCGCCCGGCTCATTCTTCCTGGACACCCCCGAGGAGATCGCCGAGCTGGCCTTCGGGACCGAGTCCTTCGTATTGGTCCGGGGCACCTTGAGGGGCTCCCGGCCCGAGCAAGACCTATTCGAAGGAGTTGGCGAAGAACCCTCTGGGTAGACTCCAATTCGTGGAGGTTCTCAAGATCACACCGCGCGGCTACTGCCACGGAGTGGTCGATGCCATCCGGATCGCGAAGCACGTCGGCGAGGAATCGGCCGAGCCCGTCCATATGCTCGGCCTGCTCGTGCACAACACGCACGTGACCGACGAGATGCAGACGCATGGTGTGAGGCTGGTCGACGCACCGGACCGGATCGCCGGCCTGGACCAGATCAAGAGCGGCACCGTCATCTTCACCGCCCACGGCGTCTCCCCCGCGGTGAAGGCGAAGGCCGCCGCGATGGGTCTGCGGGCGGTGGATGCGACCTGCTCCGATGTCATCCGCACCCACGACCTGATCGACCGCCTGGTGGCGGATGGCTATGAGGTCGTCTACATCGGCCTGCGCGGCCACCCGGAGCCGGAGGGGGCGATCGGTCATGGCCCCGGCAGGGTCCACCTGGTGCAGGAGGCAGCCGACATCGACTCCCTCCAAATCACCTCCGCCAAGGTGGCGGTCACCTGCCAGACGACGCTCTCAGTCTGGGACACCGATGAGTTGATCGACAAGGTTCGCGCCCGCTACCCGCAGGTCGAGGTGCACAACGAGATCTGCCGGGCGACCCAGGAACGCCAGGAGGCAGCCGTCGAAGCCGCCCGCGAGGTGGACCTGGTCATCGTGGTGGGCAGCTCACGCTCCTCCAACTCGAAACGACTGGTGGAGGTGGTCGAAAAGCGGGCAGGTAAGCCGGCGCACCTGATCGACACCCTTGAGGAAATCCGGCCGGAGTGGTTTCGGGGGGTGAAACGCGTCGGTGTCACGAGCGGCGCCTCGACCCCCAGTCAGCTCACTCGGAAGGTGATCGAGTATCTCCAGGGGATGGAGCCGCCGGCTTAGGTCGGGGCCGGCGCAGGCGGCCGAAGACGCGTCCCAGCGCGCTGGCATCCTGCGCACGTTCGGTTCTGGTGTCCGCCTTGGGTTCAGCATTCATCGGCGCCGCCCACGTCGTCGGCCGCGGCGGCTCGGGTGCGCGTTCGAACGCGGGGGCGAGCTTTGGCCGCACGATTTCCAGATTCGTCTGCGTAGCTGGTGGAGAAACGGGCCCGGGCTCCGATCGATCGGGGCCGGCCCTCTCGGCGCCGCTGACGGCCTCCACTGGTGAGGCGCCATTGGCGTTTCCCTGACTGTTCGAACCGGTCCCCTGGCCGCTGCCCCCGCGGCGGCGCCGCCGGCGCCGCGACGGCGAAACCACTGGTGCAGCCGGGCTCGCCGCCTCGGGCGCGACCGTCGCCGGTGGGGGCGCCGCTGAAACCTCCGGCGCCGGGGTCGAAACCGCAGGCGCTGCCCGCGGGCGGCGGCGCCGTTGCGCCTGGGAGGGAGTGTCCGCCGGAGCCGGCTCCGGCAGGTTGGCCTCAGCGGTGGGGGCGGCGCTGGTCACCGGCGCCCTGCCTCGCCGGCGGCGGCGGCCAGGAGCGAGGGCCGGTGGCGCATCGCGCCGGTTGACGAGCACGCTGATCTCTCCTTCGAGGACCCGTTCGGAAGCGTGGTCGATCAGGTTCACCTGCCAGACGACGAGGCCCCACCGCGGGTTGGTGACCTCGCGCTTGCGCCCGAGGCGCCAGACCGAATGCACCGTGCTGCCCGGGCGGATCGGTTTGAGAAAGCGCCAGGTGGAGCCGACCAGTGCGACGGTGTCCGTCTGGGGTACGTCCATCGCGCCCAATCCGAAGGCGATCGAGATCAGCAGAGCCCCATGCGCGACCCGACCTCCGAACTGCCCGGCGGCCGCGCGCTGGGCGTCCATCTGGAGGGGCCCGAAGTCGCCGGAGAGGCCGGCGTAGGCGGCGAAGTCGGCGTCGCTGATGGTCCGGCCTCGGGTGGTCCACTGGCCGCCGAGCGCGAGGTCTTCGAAAAAGATAGGGTCCAGGGCGCAGCGAGTATAAAGCGGTGGTCATGTCAGTGAAGTTCTGTCAACAGTGCGGTCAGGCGATGGCCGCCCGTGAGATCGAGGGGCGGCCGGTCCCGAGCTGCCCGCAGTGCGGCTTCATCGCCTGGCGGAACCCCCTCGTGGCGACGATGGTCGTGGTCGAGACGCCCGGTGGTGTCATCCTCGGGCGGCGCTCGATCGAGCCCGGCTACGGGCTCTGGTGCCTACCCGGCGGCTTTGTCAATGAAGACGAGCATCCCGCCGCGGCGGCGGCGCGAGAATGCGAAGAGGAGATCGCCGCCAGGGTGGAGATCACCGGCCTGCTGGGCATCTACCACATCACCCGGGGCGACGGCCGGGGAATGGTCGGGATCGCCTACCGAGCGCAGCTGCAGGCGGGGGAAGCCGCCAGCGCCGGCTCCGAGATGCTCGAGGTGGGTGTCTTCGCGACCGACAACCTTCCCGAGCTCGCCTTCTCCAGCCACCGGACCGCCTTGGCCGATTGGAGTGAGCTCGCCTAGCCGGTCTCGGCGAGTTCGGCGGCGGGCGGGGTCGCCGGGCGTCCCAGAAGCGCAGCGGCGGCCAGGCCGGCGCCGGCGATCCCGCAGACCGTGAAGCCGAGGACGTAGCTGCGATTCATGAGTGGCGCGAAGATCGCCGGCCCCGCGCCCAGGCCGAGGAACAGGATGGTCGAGTAAACGCCCATCGCGGCGCCTCGCGAGGCCACCGGAGCCATGTGCACGAAGAGGATCCCAATCGCCACGAACGCGGTGGCGACAAGCGGGATTGTCGCCACCAGCAGGATCGCCGGAAAGAGGAAGCCATGGAGGTGAGGCAGGACGAGCAGTCCGGCGCCGAAGCCGACGATCGACACGGCCACGATCCCCTCCGGCCGCCCGATGCGGTCGAGCAGCCGGCCCGCCGGGACTCGGGTGGCGCCGTTGACGACCGCCTGGATCGCCAGCAGGTAACCGACCGCGGTACCGGTCAGCCCCAGCCCGCGGATGCCGAAGAGGGGGATGTAAGCCTGGTAGGTTCCCCAGAGGACGGTGGCGGCGAAGAGCGAGATCAGGACGCCATAGAAACCCGGCCGCCGCGAGAGCATCAGCAGGGGTCCCGCGACGTCGATCCGAGCGCCGCGGGCGGCCCCGGTGCTGCTGACCCAGCCGATTGCCAGCACCAGCGCCACCACCGCCGGCGCGGTTGTGACGAGGATGTCCTGTTGAAGGGTCAGCCAGTGAAGGAGGATGCCGGCCGCGGCCGGCCCGGCCAGGAATCCCGTCTGCATGGCGAGCGTCAACCAGCCCATCGAACGGCCCAGCCGGTGGGCGGGGACCGCGTCCGCCAGGGCGGCCAGTATGGCGGTCTGGGCGGCCCCTCCCCCGAGGCCGCCGATCAGTTGGGTCAGGAAGAGGACGGCGACGCTGTTGGTGGTCCCGGCGAGCACCTGCGAGGCGCCGAATGCCAGCACCGAGAAGACGACCAGGTTGCGCTTCCCGAACCGGTCCGCGAGCACCCCGGCGGGAATGCTGAGGAGGGCCGCGGTGATGGTGAAGGTGCTGAACAGGAGGCCGACAGTGGCTCGGCTGGCGCCGAGATGGTCGGCGTAGAGAGGGATCTGGAGGAGGCGCGCACCTCCCACGCCGAAGGTCAGCGCGGTGATCAGGTAGAGGGGAAGGACGCGGCTTTTCAGGACCGGTCCAGTCTCGCAGCCTCATCGAGCCGGGTCGAGCCGCGAGATTGACCCTGGGCTTCCTACACTGCGGCGGTGGACGAGGTGAGGCGGGCGGCCCAATTGATCGCGGCGGCGCGTCGGGGCGTGGCCTTCACCGGCGCGGGAATCTCGCAGGAGAGCGGGATCGCCACCTACCGCGGCGCCGGCGGCCTCTGGAACACGAGCAGCCCGAAAACGTCGTCGATCGCCTTCTTCCGCAATGATCCGGCGGCGTACTGGGAAGTGGCACGCGAGCGGGGCGCAACCCTGCTCGCCGCGTCGCCCAACGCGGCACACCTGGCCCTGGTCGACCTCGAGCGCGCCGGTCACGTCAGGGCGGTCATCACCCAGAATGTCGACGGCCTCCACCTCCTCGCCGGGTCGGCGGAGGTGATCGAACTGCACGGAAACGGCCGGACCGTGGTCTGCCTCGACTGTGGCAACCGTGAGCCGCGCGCCCAGGTTCAGCTGCGACTGCCCGAGGAGCTGCCGCCCCTCTGCGAGGTCTGCCGCGGCAACCACCTGAAGCCGGATGCCGTCTTCTTCGGCGAGTCGCTGCCCCCCATGGCCACCGCTCGCGCCTTTGAAATGGCCCGGCAGACGGACCTGATGCTCATTGTCGGCAGCTCGCTGGTCGTCTACCCAGCCGCTCAGGTCCCTCTGGCGGCGCATGAGGCGGGGGCTCCGCTGGTCATCGTCAATGCCGAGCCGACTCCATTTGACGCGCTGGCCGAGGTGGTGATCCGGGGGAGGGCGGGCGAGGTCCTGCCCGAGCTCAGCCGGCTGGCCGCAGCCGCGTGACGTCACCGGCGACAACCCGCCGGCCGTCCACCAGCAGAGCGCCATCCTCGGCGATGTCCTCCGCCAACCCCTCGATGGTCTCGCTGCCGATCTCGGCCCGCACCCGCTGACCCAGCGTCCAGGAGAGCTCGCGCCAGCGGGAGAGGACCGTCGCCGGCTCCGCCGCCGCCCACGTTTCGATCAGGGGGATGACGCGTCGGAGCACCACGTCCCGATCCAGCGCCAGCCGGGCTGCGCCGGGGGGTGCCCAGCTGAGGTTTATCCCGATGCCGACCAGCGCCCGGTCAAGGTGCACCTCGGCCAGGATCCCCCCCAGCTTGCGGTCCGCCAGCATCAGGTCATTGGGCCACTTCAGCCTCACCTCCCCGCCCGGGTTCGGCTGCCGGCACGCCTCCGCGCAGGCCACTCCGACCGCGAATACCAGCAGCGGCGCCGGCCGGAGCACGAAGGTCACGTAGAGCCCGCTGCCCGGGCCCCCCTGCCAGCGCCTTCCGCGCCGGCCCCGCCCGCTGGTCTGGTGATCGGCGACCACGATTGCACCCACCGGCAGGTCGGCCGCCACTGCCTGTGTGGAGGTGACCGTGCCGAATCGCTGAAGCCCAATCGGATGGCTGCCAGTCGGTTGGAGCAACGCTGACTAAGCTTAGGAGCGCTGTGGCGGG
>CAXMLP010000417.1:0-6330 GCA_964194225.1 uncultured bacterium
GGTGGGCCAGGGTGGTCTTTCCGCTGCCCGGCGGGCCCCACAGGACCAGGCTGGGGAGTTTTTTCGACTCTGCCAGGCCGCGCAGCACGCCGACCGCCTTGCCGTGGCCGACCAGTTGATCGAAGGAGCGAGGGCGCAGTCGGGCGGCGAGGGGCTGCCCCACCTCATCTACGGTTTGCTCGCCGAATAAACTCGGCTGTTCGCTCACCGCTGAAAGATTAGGTGCTTAAATGCCCCCAAATGATTTCAGCGGCGACCAAATGCGTGGCGTGCGGGGCGAAGATGCCGGCCAGCGCCATCTACTGCTCCAACTGCGCGACCGCGAGGGAGGACCCCAACACCCGCGCCCTGTTTGTCGTCGACGGCACGACCGGGCTCTTCAACAGCGCTTTCACCGGCGCCCTCGTCGACCACGAAACGAGCCGCGCCGTGCGCTACCGGCGCCCCCTGACGGTGCTCGTGGCGATGCTGGACCATTCCGACTTCATCGCCCAGGACCTCGGCGATGAGGCTTCGAGCGAACTCTTCCATGAGCTGGCGGACGTCATCGCGGGCGCCGTCCGCGACATCGACACGGTGGGCTACCTCGGCGACCGCTTCTGCATCGTCCTGCCCGAGACCGATCAGACCGGAGCGGTGGTGGCCGCCGAGAAGCTGATGCACACGGTTGCCTCCCATCAATACCGCGAGGGCGGCCAGTGGGGTCGCGTCACCCTCTCGATCGGGGCTGCCAGCGTCGGCTTCGACCGGATGGGAAAGCAGGACCTCGTCGAGCTGGCGAGCCAGGCGCTTTTGGAGGGCCGGTCCGACGGTTCCAACCGGGTGCACGTGTCGCGCCAGGTCAACTGAAACACAGAGTCAACCCCGCGGTCATTCGGCAGATCCCGGGTACGGTGCTTGGATGGTGACCACCGTCTACCTGATTCGCCATTCCGACGTTCAGAACCCGCATAACGTTCTCTATGGCCACCTGGACGGCTTTCCGCTCAGCGATCTCGGCCGCCGCCGGGCCGACGCCCTCGGCCGCCGGCTGCGCGATAGCGGAATCAATCGCATCGTCTCGAGTCCCCTGGAGAGAGCCCGGGAGACGGCCGGCATCATCTCGAGCAGCCTGCCGGTCGAGGTTGCCGTCGAAATCGACCCCAACCTGCGTGAGTCCGAGTTCAGCCGCTACCTGCAGGGCGTGCGGTTCTGGATGATCCCCCTCCTGCGACCACGCTGGTACCTGCACAAGATGCGACGAGGGATCATGCCCGGCGACGAGGCGATCGGCGACCTCGGCGGTCGGGTGCTCGACGTTGCCCGGCGCGTGGTCGCGCAGACCCCTGACAGCACCATCGCGCTGGTCTCGCACGCTGATCCGCTCCAGGCGGCCTGGATTCTGCTGGACGGGCGGCCCCACAACGAGGTGGAGATGTATCGGAGGGCGGTCGACCGGGCCGGGCTGCTCAAGGTGGAGTTCGAGGGCGCCAGGGCGGTCACTTGGGAGTACCAGGCGCCGCCGGCGGCAGAGCCGGTGGGAGTGCCGAGCTGACCTCGGACCTGCGGTCGGACCCGAGCGCACGCTCGGCGCTGGAGTCCTCGCGGAGCGGGGCGAGAGCGGAGTTCCCGGCGGGGTTTCGATGGGCGACGGCAACCGCAGCGCACCAGGTGGAGGGTGGGAATTCGAACAACGACTGGTGGGAATTCGAGCAACAGCCCAACCGGATCGTCGACGCGGAAACCTCCGGCCGCGCGATCGATCACTACCGGCGCTTCCGGGAGGACTTCGCGCTTCTCGGCGGGCTCAACAACAACGCACACCGCCTTTCGATCGAATGGTCGCGCGTCGAACCGCGCGAGGGCGAGTTCGATCCCCAGGCGATCGCTCACTACCGGGAGGTTCTCGCCTCTCTCCACGACAACGGGCTGGAGCCGATGCTGACCCTTCACCATTTCGCCAATCCCCTCTGGTTTTCCCGGCGTGGCGGCTGGGCGGTGCCCGGCGCCCACGCCGCCTTCCTGCCCTTCGTGAGGAGAGTCGTGGCCGAGCTGGGTGAGCTGGTCGGTGACTGGTGCACGATCAATGAGCCGAATATCTACGCCACCCAGGGCTGGATCTTCGGGCACTGGCCGCCCGGTCGGCAGAACGACATCGCCGGCCTGTGGCGCGTGCTCGGCAACCTGCGCCTGGCCCACGAGGCCGCCTATCAGATAATCAAGGACAAGCTCCCGGAGGCCCGCGTCGGCCTCGCCCACAACAAGTTCTGGCTGGTCCCGTCACGGCCGGGCAATGCAATGGACTGGGTCGCTGTCCAGGCGGGCCGGCGGATGCTCGATCACTGGCCCACAGGCCTCGGCCGGATGGACCGGGTTGTGGCGGCAACCTCCGATTTCATCGGCCTCAACCACTATTCCGGCCGGCTGATCGGCTTTGACGCGCGGCGGTCCGGCAGTCAGTTCACCACCCAGGTCAATCCGCCCGGCTATCCGATCAGTGACTTCGGCGACGCGATCAGGCCTGACTGGATGACCGAGGCCCTGCTCGATTTGAAGCAATACGCCAAGCCCGTCTATGTGACCGAGAGCGGTGTGGCGGCCGCCGACGACGAGATTCGGGTGCGGTTTCTGCCCGAGGTCCTGCGGAGCGTCGCGGTGGCCATCGACCAGGGGGTGGATGTGCGTGGGTATTACCACTGGACCTCGATCGACAATTTCGAGTGGGCGTACGGCTACGGGATGAAATTTGGGCTGATCGGCGTTGACCGCGAGACCATGGAACGCAATCCAAAACCGAGCGCCGCGGTCTTCGCCCGGATCGCCGGGGACAACGCTCTGCCGACCTGAGCGCCGGCTACGGCCGGTAGACTTCGGGCGTGAAGCTCGGGATCAACGTCCCGTACGCCGACTACCTTCACCGGGAGATGGTCGTCGCCTACGTGCAGGAGGCGGATCGGCTCGGTTACGACTGCGTCTGGGTCCCCGAGGCCTACGGCTGGGATGCCTTCACCACCTGCACGCAGATTGCGGTCGCCACGCAGCGGATCCGCATCGGCACGGGCATTGTCAACGTCTTCAGCCGCAGTCCGGCCCTGATCGCGCAGACAGCGGCAGCGCTCGACATGCTCTCCGGGGGCCGCTTCATCCTTGGCCTCGGTACATCGGGCCACCAGGTCGTCGAGGGCTGGCACGGAGTGAAGTTCGAGCGAGGAGTTCAGCGGATGCGCGAGACGATCGAGATCGTCCGCATGGTGCTGAGACGCGAGCGGCTGACCTACGACGGGGAGATCTTCAAGCTGGGACAGGGACTGGCCCGCGGCCTCAAGCTGATCACACAGCCCGTGCGGGACGCGATTCCCATCTACCTCGCCACTCTGACGCCGTCCGGGGTGGCGCTGGCGGGCGAGGTTGCGGACGGCTGGCTGCCGGTCTTCTTTTCACCGAGTCACTTCGCCGCAGCGCTCCGGCCCGGGCTGGTCAAGGGCGCGGCGCGAGCCGGTCGTGACCTTTCGGCGCTCTCCGTCTGCCCGATTCAGCCGGTCGTGGTCACCAATGACCGCGCCGCCGGCCGCTCCGCAGTGCGGCCTCACATCGCTCTCTACGTGGGTGGCATGGGCTCGCGGGAGAAGAACTATTACAACCAGCTCTGGTGCTCCTACGGCTACGCGGAGGAGGCGGCCCGAATCCAGGACCTCTACCTCGGCGGTCGCAAGGAGGAGGCGATGGCCGTGATCAGTGACGAGATGGTCGACCTGGTGACCATCGTCGGTCCGGTCGAGGAGTGCCGGGAACGGATCTCCGCACTCGCCGGCGCGGGCGTGGGCGAGCTTTCGCTGGCGCTCCAGGTGCCTGACCAGGATCCCGGCCAGACGCTGGCAGCGCTGCGCGCCCTGGCTCCCCAATGATCGCGCGCTGGCTGATCCTGGGCTCGGTCCTCGCGGTCTGCGTCGGTTACCTGGTGTTCAGCTCGACAGCCACGAACGCGCAGTACTACCGCACGGTCGCCGAGTTAAAGCGCGACCCCGGCACGGGCTCGGTGCGAGTCCTGGGCACGGTCCAGGACGATGTGCAGCGCCTCGACGGCGGCCGCGAGCTGCACTTCACTGCGAGCGACTCGGGCGCCAGCATGGCAGTCGTCTTCCGGGGCGAGGTGCCTGACATCTTCAGGCCCGGCATCCAGGTGGTGCTCGACGGGCGGCTGCAGCCGGATGGCGTCTTTCACGCCCGCACGCTGCTCGCCAAATGCCCCTCCCGCTTCACGTCCGCTCCCACGGGGTAATCGGATGCTGCTGGCGCTGGTTGGAGCCGGGTCACTGCTCGCCGCCCTGGCCCTGAGCGGCTTCGGCGCGCTGGTCGCCTTCTGGTCCGCCGGTAGCGGGCGACTGCCGTTGATCCGTGTCGCGCGCCGGGCCCTCCATCTTGCCGCGGCGGGGGTCGGCCTGGCGTCGCTGGCCCTGATCGCGGCCTTTCTGAGCCATGACTTCGTGATCGCTTTCGTCGCGACTCACTCCAACCTCGCCAGCCCGACAGCGCTCCTGGCGGCCGGCTTCTACGGTGGGCAGGAGGGATCGCTTCTCTACTGGACGCTCATCGTTGCGGTCATCGGTTCAATCTCGATCGCCGGGACCGCCGTGCACCGCGTCTCGGGGTATGCGACCGGGGTGCTGGCCACGATCCTGACCTTCTTCCTGCTCGTCCTGACCCTGGTGGCGAACCCCTTCGCCACGCTCGGCTTTGTGCCGGCGGACGGGACCGGCCTCAACCCGATCCTGCGCGACGGCGGAATGCTGGTCCACCCGCCCTTCCTCCTGGCGGGCTTCGCCTCCTTCGCGATCCCCTTCAGCTTTGCGATGGCAACGCTCCTGGCAGGCCGTTCCGATGCGGCCTGGATCGCTCAGACGCGCCGCCTGGCTCTCCTCGCCTGGGGTCTGCAGAGCGCCGGTCTGACGCTCGGCATGTGGTGGGCCTACCACGTGCTGGGTTGGGGCGGCTACTGGGGATGGGACCCGGTCGAGAATGTCGCCCTGCTGCCCTGGCTCGTCACCACCGCCTACATCCATTCGTCCCAGGTCCAGGAGCGGCGGGGGATGCTCAAGGCCTGGAACCACGGGCTGGTGATCGCCGCCTTCCTGCTGGCCATCTTCGGCACCTTCGTGGTGCGCAGCGGCATCATCCAGTCGGTCCACTCTTTTGCGATCAGCGCGATCGGCCCCTGGTTTCTCGGCTTCCTGGCCGCCGCGGTGATCGCTTCGGGGCTCCTGCTGGCCTTGCGCGCCCCATTGCTGCGGCCGGAACGGGAACTCGAGACCAGCTATTCGCGGGAGGGCGCCTTCCTGCTTCAGAACCTCCTCTTCCTCGGGCTTACGTTGGCGGTCCTGTGGGGCACCATACTGCCCCTGGTTTCGCAGGTGACCGGACACTCGGCAGTCGTCGGTGCTCCGTTCTACGAAAGGGCCACCGGCCCCCTCTTCCTGCTTCTCCTGACGCTGCTCGCGGTCGGGCCCCTGGTGCCCTGGCGGCGCGCCGGCCGCGCCTGGCTGCAGACGCTTCGCTGGCCAGTCACGGCCGCCGTGGCCAGCCTCGCCGCGCTGCTGGCCGGTGGGGTTAGCGACCCCGCCCCGCTCCTCGCCGGTCCCGTCCTGGCCGCTGCGGCGACCACATCGGTTCTCGAGTGGGCGCGCGGGGTGCGCTTCGCCGGCCGCCTGCCCGGCCCCTGGCCGCTCGCGGCGGTGCGGCTGGTGGCGCGCAACCGGCGGCGTTACGGGGCCTACCTTGCCCACCTCGGGATCGTCGTGGCCGCGATCGGCTTCGCCGGCTCGCATTTCTGGCAGCAGGAGCGGCAGGTGAGCCTGGTCGCAGGCCAGTCGATCAGCGTGGGACGGTACGTCCTGACCCTGAACGGCCTGCACACCTCGAGCGCGGCTGACAGCACCGCGAGCGAAGCCGAGCTTGTCCTCGGAGACGGCTCGGTTCTCCGCCCGGGAAGGGTTGTCTACGCTGCCTTCGGGGGCCAGTCGTCGACCCAGGTCGCGATCCGGAGCACGCTGATCGAGGATCTCTACGTGGTCCTGACTCCGAGCACAGGATCCGGCGGCAGCGTGAACCTGACGGTGTTCGTGAACCCTCTCGTCGGCTGGATCTGGACCGGCGCGGCTCTGCTCATACTCGGCACCATCATGGGCAGCTGGCCCAGCGGCCGGCGCTCGCCCGCCCTCTCCGGCTCGCCCGCTCGCAGTCCAGCGCTGGCCCGGGGGCTGGAGGCATGAGGTGGCTGGCGCCGGCCGCCGCGGTGGCGGTCGCCGCGCTCGCCGGTTTCGCATTCGCCCACTGGTATGCCACGCCGTCTTTACC
>CAXMLP010000418.1:0-13269 GCA_964194225.1 uncultured bacterium
ATCCCGATCGACGCGATCTTCTCGCCGGTCCAGAAGGCCAACTTCAGCGTGGAAAAGACGCGGGTCGGCCAGGCCACCGACTTCGATCGGCTGATTCTCGAGGTCAACACCGACGGAACGATGCGTCCCGAGGAGGCGGTCGCCAGCGCGGCATCGCTCTTCACGCAGCACCTCGAACTGTTCGTGAAGTTCGGCGACTCGATCATCGCACCGCAGGCGGGCGCCGCCAAGGCCCCCGGCGCCGGTCGGGTGAATGACACGGCCATCGAGGAGCTCGATCTTTCGGTGCGAGCTTTCAATTGCCTCAAGGCAAACGACATCTCGACAGTCGGACAGCTGCTCGGCAAGAAGGAGGAGGAGCTCCTCTCCCTGCGCAACTTCGGCCGCAAGTCCCTTGATGAAATCAAGGAAAAGCTGGTCGAGAAGAGCTACATCAAGCCCGAAGAGCTGGACACCGTTTTCCACGGATGAGGCACCTCAAGAGCGGACGTCGCTTCAATCGGGACACCGACCACCGCAAGTGGTTGATGCGCAACCTGGTCACCTCCCTCTTGGAGAGCGGCCGGGTGACGACCACCGAGGCCAAGGCCAAGGAGCTGCGGCGCCACGTGGACCGGTTGATCACGGCCGCCAAGGCGGACAATGTCGCCGCCCGCCGCCATGTCGCCAGCCAGGTGACCAAGCCCGAGGTGAGGGAGAAACTCTTCGCCAACCTGCTGCCCCGCCTAAAGGACCGGCCGGGCGGGTTTACCAGGATCATTCACAAGGGACCTCGGCTGGGCGACGCTGCTCCGATGGTGATCATCGAGATCGTCGACTAGTCCACTAGCTTCAGCGAAGTCAGCTCGCGTTTCAAAAGTGAATATCAAGGTCGTGCTCGAGTACGACGGGGCCGGCTTCTCCGGCTGGCAGCAGCAGACCGCCCGGCGAACCGTTGAAGGTGAGCTGAAGCGTTCGCTGCTCGAATTGACGGGCGCCGCAGTGAAGGTCTACGGAGCGGGACGGACCGACGCCGGGGCGCATGCCGCGGGACAGGTTGTCAGCTTTCGGTTGCCGGAGGAGAGGATCCCGCTGAGGCGGCTGACGGCGGCGTTGAACGCAAGGCTGCCGGCGGACGTCAGCGCCGTGCGCGCCGAGGCGGTGGACGAGGCGTTCCATGCCCGCTTCTCGGCGATCGGCCGGCGCTACCGGTATCGCTACCTGGACCGGCCGGCGCGGCCGGCGTTGGAGAGGAACCGGTGCTGGCACATCCCCGAGCCGCTCGATGTCAATGCCATGCGCGCGGCAGCCGCCGCCCTGGTTGGCAGGCATGACTGGACCAGCTTCTGCTCGGCCTCGGAACCGGAGGATGCCCGGGTGCGCACGATGCGCGCCGCCGGCGTCGCCCGGCACGGCGAGTTTGTCGAGCTCGAGCTGGAGGCGGAGGGTTTCCTGCGCGGCCTGGTTCGAGGCATCGCGGGAGCACTCGCCGAGGTGGGGGCCGGCCGCCGGCCGCCACGGTGGGTCGAGGAGGTCCTCGCCGCCCGTGATCGCCGTCAGGCCGCCAAGACCGCTCCCGCCGGGGGGCTTACCCTCATGGAAGTCGTTTATCAGGAAGGTGTCTAACGTGAAGCAGAAGACCTGGACAGCCAGGAAGGAAGACCTGAAAGGGGATTGGTACGTGGTCGACGCCACCGGCGTCGCTCTCGGCCGCCTCTCCTCCATGGTCGCGCGCCTTCTGAAAGGCAAACACAAGCCGACCTACACTCCGCATCTCAACACGGGTGACCACGTGGTCGTGCTCAACGCCGCCAAGGTGCTGGTGACCGGCGCCAAGCTCGACGGCAAGATCTACACCCACTATTCCGGCTACCCCAGTGGTCTGCGCTCAAAGACCCTGCGGCGCGCCCAGGACGAGGACCCGACGTTCCCCGTCTACAACGCGGTAAAGGGGATGCTGCAGCGCAACACCCTCGGCGCCGATATGCTGAAGCGCCTCCGGGTCTACCCCGGCGCCGAGCACGAGCATTCGGCGCAGCAGCCGAAGGCGATCAAATTCAACTCGAAGGGAGACATCGACCTTGGCTAACGAAACCAACGCCGGCTACGGCACCGGGCGCCGCAAGACCGCGGTCGCCCGCGTCCGTCTGCACCCCGGCGACGGCAAGGTCGTCATCAACGAGAAGCCCGCCCTTCAATACCTCGGGCGCCGCACGCTGGAGATGGTGGTGCTGAACCCCTTCCGGGTGGCCGAGGTGCGCGGGTTCGACGCGAGCGTCAAGGTGATTGGCGGCGGCGTCTCCGGCCAGGCCGGCGCGGTCGCCCACGGCGTCGCCCGGGCGCTGATCCTGAACGACCCCGAGCTTCGCGGGGTCCTCAAGAAGGCGGGCCTTCTGACGCGGGACTCGCGCGAGAAGGAGCGCAAGAAGTACGGGCTCAAACGGGCTCGCAAGGCTCCCCAGTACACCAAGCGCTGACCCAACGCTGACGGCGAGCGCCTGGCCTCGGGAGGCACGACCCGCGGGCGCCGGCATCGGATCTCATGGTCGCGGCCAGCGCTGGATACACTGTCCCTGGGGTCCGGGTGATTTTTGCCAGATCGCGGCGTTCAGCATTCCTCGTCGCTGCCACCGGATTGGCGGTGGCGGTAGCCTTCGCCGCCGCCGCGACCCTGGTCGACATCGCCCGCGGCCTGGATCTCGCCGTCGGGTCCCTCGTCCTCGGCTCTGTGGTCGGACTCATTCTGGCCGGCTGGGCCGCCTGGCGGATGGGTACGTCTCCGCCCCGCCGTCTCGCCTTCTTCCGCGATCGTATGGTGGTGGTTGAAGGGAACCTCGAACAGCACGCCCCCTGGGAGCGCATCGAAACCGCAACGCTGGCAACACCGGCCGAGTGGAAGAGCGGCAGCTGGCCTGAGCTCACGATCTCCGATCGCCTCACCGTGGTCCTGAAACGGGGCAAGGCGCTGACCCTGCGGCCGGCCGACTTCGGGCTCGCCCCGGCCGGCTGCCGCGACCTCGTCCTGATGTTGCGAGACGACCACCAGCTCCGGACGCGGCTGCCCGAGTTCGATTCCTCCCTGGACCTGGTCGAACGCCCGGTGGTGACCGGGGAGCTCATCACGCCCCGCCTTTAGCGCATTGCAGTAAGCGCGAACGGGCTGCGCGACTAAGATTTTCATTCTTGAGCAATTCCCTGTTCACGCTTCGTGGCCGGGACTTCCTGAGCATTGCCGACCTCGACCGCGATGAACTGCTGGGCCTTGTCGAACTTGGCCTGCGCTTCAAGAGGGGAGAGGATCCGGGTCGGCCCCTGGCCGGCCGCCAGGTTGCCCTGATCTTCCAGAAGCCCTCCATGCGGACGCGGGTCTCCTTCGAGGTCGGCGTGGCCCGGTTGGGGGGCCACCCTGTCGCCCTCGGCGAACAGGAGGTTCAGATCGGGCAGCGCGAATCGGTGGCGGACGCGGCCCGCGTGCTGGAGCGCTACGTCCACCTGGTCGTCGCCCGGCTGCGCAGCCATGCCGACCTGCAGCAGCTGGCCGCCATCGCCGGCATCCCCGTGATCAACGCCCTCACCGAGCGCGAGCACCCCTGCCAGATCCTGGCTGACCTTATGACGCTCCGCGAGCGATTTGAGCGGATCGAGAGCTGCCACCTGGTCTACGTCGGGGACGGCAACAACGTGGTCGCCTCCCTCGCCCAAGCGCAGGCGCTTCTCGGCTTCCGGTTCACGGTCGTCACCCCGCCTGGTTTCGAGCCCTCGCCCGAGGTCCGCTCCGGTGCACCGGAGATGCAGGTCAGCCACGACCTCGAGTCGGTTAATGGGGCGAGTGCCGTCTATACCGACGTGTGGACTTCGATGGGCATGGAGGCGGAGCGCGAGACCCGGCGCCAGGCCTTTGCCGGCTATCAGGTGGACGCCCGCGTCATGGCCCGCGCCCCGGGCGCGCTGTTCCTCCACTGCCTGCCGGCACACCGCGGGGAGGAGGTGACCGACGAGGTCATCGACGGACCCGCGTCAGCGGTCTGGGACCAGGCCGAGAATCGGCTTCATGCGCAGATGGCCCTGATGGCGCTGATGGCCTGAAATGGAGAGGTACATAACCAACCTCGCCGTCTCCATCTTCGGCGCTGTCGCCAAGGTGGGCTGGGTGGAGGTTCTCGACATCCTCGTGGTGGCCCTGATCCTCTACCAGCTGCTGAAGTTGGTCAGGGGCACCCGGGCGGCCGAGCTGATCGTGGGATTGGTGCTTCTCTCGCTGGTGGGCGTCGTGGCGACGTCTCTCAACCTGATCCTGCTGAAGTGGCTGTTCCAGAACGCCGCCCCCTTTGTGATCTTCGGGGTGATCGTCCTGTTCCAGCCAGAGCTGCGGCGGGCACTCGACCAGGTCGGCCGCCTGAGCCATCTCAACCTGCAGCTGTCGCAGTTCAATCCCCAGGCGTTCAATCGCGGCATCGCAGAGGCGATCCGGGCGGCGGAACGACTCAGCGCGCGCAAGACGGGAGCCCTCGTCGTCTTCGAGCGCGAGGTCGGGCTGGAGGACTATGCCGCGACCGGCGTCAGGATCAATGGCGAGCTCACCGCAGAGTTCCTGCAGACGATCTTCTTCCCGAATTCACCCCTCCACGACGGCGCCGTGATCGTCCGCGGCAACCTGATCATCGCGGCGGGCTGCCTCCTTCCAATGCCTGAGGACCGGGTGCGGGGGGCGGAGCGGCTGGGCACCCGCCACCGCGCCGCGATCGGCCTCTCCCAGGTCTCTGACGCCATCATCGTGGTCGTTTCGGAGGAGACCGGCGCCATCTCGGTTGTCGAGGACGGCAAGATCAACCGCAACCTCGACGCCGACGGCCTTCGATCGCGACTGGTGGGCAGCCTGCAGCGACAAAAGCCCGCCAACGGCCGCTACCGGCCCTTTGCCGCGCTGCTGGAGATCGGCCGGCGATGAGATGGTTCGTCCAGCACTGGCGCCTCAAGCTGCTCGCAATGACCCTCTCGCTGGGTCTCTTCGTGGCAGTCGCCTTCCAACAGAACCCCCTCTCGACCCAGACCGTGACCGCGCCGATCTCCTATGACAACCTCTCCGCCGACCAGATCCTGGAGGGGGCGCCCTCCAGCATCAAGGTCAAGCTGGTGGGCCTGGAGGGCAATCTGAAGACGGTTGCGCTGAATCCGGTGCCCGTGCTCGTGCACGTCAACGCCGCGCGCCTTAAAAACGGCCCCCAGGTCGTCTTCGCCCGCCCCCAGGTTTTCGTGCAGAACGTTCGTCCCGAAGTGGACCAGATCCCCTTTCCGATCCGGGTCGATGACCGCGCTTCAGTGGTCATCAAGCCCGTCGTGCGGCTCACCTTCGCCCCGGGCTGGGAAGCGGTGAAGACGACGTTGACAGTCCCCATCCCGGGCAAGCCCGACAACGATTCGATCCACGTCAGCGGGCCGGCCTCGTTTGTCAAGGATCTCAAGGCCTATGTGACCTATCCCGAGCCGATCGCGGCCAACAGCCGGGGGGTGCCCAACCTCCCGATCATCCTGGAGCTTGACGGCAAGGACAACGTGCAGATCCCCAGCACCTTTCCGGCGACCACGATCGACGCGCTGACAGCGACCCTCACGGTGGAGGCGCGCAAGCCGAGCCAGACTCGCCGGGTGCCGCTGCTCGAGACGCCCACCGGCACGCCGGCAGCGGGCTACCGGATCACGGCGATTGGCATCGACCCGCTGTTCATCGACATCCTGGGACCGGCCGACGAGCTGTTGAAGATCGACAGCATCACCCTGACCCCGTTTTCCGTCGAGGGCCGCACCGCCACTCTGGTTCAGGCGGTCAAGGTCAACCTGCCCCCCGGCGTCACCGGCTCGGTGGTGAACGTAAACGTCACCGTCACCATCCAGCAGAACCCGGTGGTCCAGCCGACCCCGCCACCGACCCCGCCACCGACGCCCAGCCCCCGCCCCTCACCGACTCCGTAACCGCCACCCCGCTCCCGGCGTTGCCTATTGTGTTGCTCCTGCGGAACAGGGTCGTAGGCTCACGTGGTTAGGGAGTTCACATGTGCGGAATCATCGGCTACCTTGGCGATAAGCAGGCGACCCCGATCCTCATGGACAGCCTGAAGCGGCTGGAGTATCGCGGCTACGACTCGGCCGGCGTGGCGGTGATGGAGACCCGGATCCATTCGTCGCTGACCAAGAGCGAGCGAAAGGTCGATGACCTGATCGCCAAGCTGAAGGCTGACATGCCCACCGGCAAGCTCGGGATCGGGCACACCCGCTGGGCGACCCATGGCAAGCCGACCATCGTCAACGCCCATCCCCACTCCGACTGTTACGCGCGAATCATGGTCGTCCATAACGGCATCATCGAGAACTTTCGCGAGCTGAAGGCGGAACTCGAGGCCAAGGGCCACGAATTCACCTCCGAGACCGACAGCGAGGTCATTCCCCACCTGGTGGAGGACCTCTACCAGGGCGACCTGGTGCTGGCTGTCCGGCAGGCCCTCGCCAAGATCAAGGGAGCCTATGCGATGGCCCTCTATTCGCATGACGACCCCGAGCTGCTGATCGGCGCGCGCCTCAATGCGCCGCTAGTCGTCGGCCTCGGAGAGAGCGAGTGGTACATCGCCTCCGACATCACGGCGATCATCCCCTACACCAAGCGGGTGCTCGTCCTGGGGGAGGGGCAGATGGTCGCGATCACCCCGGTCGGCCCGCAGGTCACGACGCTCGACGGTGTTGCCGTCGAGCCGAAGATCATCTCTGTCGATTGGGATGTCACGCAGGCCCAGAAGGGCGGCTATGAGCACTTCATGCTGAAGGAGATCCACGAGAATCCCGAGGCCGCCGCGAACGCGCTGCGGGGACGGATCCGAGACAACGGGGCGGTCAGCTTCAACGAGTTCGAGGCGATCGACCAGAAGCTGGGGACAATCCGAAACGTGAAGCTCCTCGGGATGGGTACCTCCCTCCATGCCGCGATGCTTGGCGAATACGTGATCGAGGACTGGGCGGGCATTTCAGCCAAGGCTGAGGATGCCTCCGAATTCCGGTACCGGCGGCCGATTCTGGGTGAGGACACCCTGGCCGTGATCGTGACCCAATCGGGAGAGACCGCGGACACGATCATGGGCATGCGTCAGGCCCTCGAACGGGGCGCCCTGGCGGTCGCCATCACAAACGTTGTCGGCAGCACCGCCGCCCGTGACGCCGACGGGGTCATCTATCTCCAGGCCGGCCCCGAGATCGGAGTCGCTTCGACCAAGACCTTCGTCAGCCACTCCATCGCGCACTATCTGCTCGCGATCCGGCTCGCGGCGTCGCATCAGCGGCTTTCACCCGAGCGGCTCGAGGACCTCGTCGCCAGCTTGCGCGGCCTCCCCGCCGGGATGCGGGCTGTGCTCGCGATGGAGGCTCGGATCGCCGAGCTCGCGCTCAAGTATTCGCGCTACAAAAACTTCATGTTCACCGGACGCGGCATCAACTACCCGATCGCCCGGGAGGGCGCCTTGAAGCTGAAGGAGATCAGCTACCTGCATGCGGAGGGGGTGTCCGGAGGAGAGCTGAAACACGGGCCGATCGCGCTGCTAGACGAGAACTTTCCGGTGGTCGCGATCTGCACCACGTCGGTGACCCGCGAGAAGATGGTCAGCAACGTGCATGAGATGTCGGCCCGCAACGCTCCCGTGCTGGCTCTGGTCAGCGAGGGCGACACCTCCCTCGATCAGATTGCAGATGACGTGCTCGTCATGCCCGCGGCCGACGAGCCGGCCGGCGCTCTTCTCAACACGGTCGCCCTCCAGCTCTTCGCCTATCACGTGGCCGTCGCGCTCGGCACCGATGTCGATCAACCCCGCAACCTGGCCAAGAGCGTCACCGTCGAGTGAACTGGTAATCGAGTCGCCTTAACCATGGCAATGGCGGTCAGGATCGGAATCGACGCCGTCGGCGTCGACCGCATGGCGACCGCCGTCAGGCGCTCCGGTCCGGCATTCCTGCGCAAATGGGCCACCCCCGCCGAGCTCGACTACTGCGCTGGCAGGCCGGAGCGGCTGGCCGGCCGCTGGGCCGCCAAGGAGGCGGTGATCAAGTGCTTCGACGGCACCGGAATCTGCTTTCCGCGCCGCCGGATCGAGGTGCTGCCGAGTGATTCCGGGGCGCCGCGGGTGAACCTGCTCGGCGACAGCCAGGGCGCCCTGGTCCAGCTCAGCATCACCCACCATTCGGGCTTTGCGATCGCCTCGGCCGCCCTCTCGATCCCATCGTCCGGTTCTGCAACCGAGCTCACCTCACCGCCCGCCGAGCTCCGACTTCCGGAGCGACCACCGGCTGCGCACAAGGGGACTTTCGGCACGGTCATCGTGCTGGCGGGCAGTCTCGGCATGACCGGCGCCGCCTACCTGTGCGCCACCGCCGCGGCCCGCAGCGGAGCCGGCGTCGTGCGCCTCCTGGTCGCCGAGTCCATCTACCCGATCCTGGCCGGCAAGTGCACCGAGGTGATGGCGATGCCGGTGCCCGAGGTGGGGCCGGGGGCGGTCGGGCACCTGGCTCACGAACAGCTCGTCCGCCAATTCAACGGAGCCAGCTGCGGGCTGATCGGGCCGGGGCTGGGGCGCGATCGCTCGACCTGGCGGGTGGTCTGCGACCTGGCCCGCGAGCTGACCTGTCCACTGGTCATCGACGCCGACGCTCTCAATGCGCTGGCCGACAACCGAGAGGCGCTCAAACGGCTGGCCCGGGCGACCGCGCCGAGGGTACTGACGCCGCATCCGGGGGAGATGGCCCGTCTCACCGGACAGCCGGCGTCGGCCGCCGGCGAGGATCGCCGCCAGCTCGCCGAGCGCATGGCCCGGCAGTGGAATTCAATCGTGGTGCTCAAGGGTGCGCGCACCGTCGTTGCGGCGCCCGACGGCCGATTGGCCGAGGATCGGCACGAGGTGCCGGCAATGGCCACCGGAGGCACCGGGGATGTGCTGGCCGGCCTGATCACAGGTCTGATCGGGCAGGGCGTGGAAGCCTTTGCGGCCGCCGTCACCGGGGTTTACATCCACGGCGAGGCGGGCCGGCGGGTGGCCGGGCGAATCGGGGACGCCGGTCTGCTCGCCTCCGACCTGTTGATCGAAATCCCATTGGTCCAAAAGCAGATTCGGGAGGCCCGGGTCAAGCCATAGACCACCGCTGGGCGGAGATCGACCTGAGCGCGGTCAGAGACAACGTCGCGACCCTGCGGAGCCTGCTGCCGCCAACAGCCGGGCTCTACGCGGTGGTCAAGGCCGATGCCTACGGGCATGGCGCGCTCGCAGTCGCCCGGAGCGCGATCGAGGCCGGCGCCCATGGCCTGGCGGTGGTGACGCTGGCCGAGGCCGCCGAGCTGGCCGGACTCCTCCCAACCGACCGCATCCTTGTGATGGGACCGGTGCTCGTCGAGGAAGCCTCGGAGGCCGCCGCCAGCGGATTCGCATTGGCCTGCTCGACCGTCGAGCAGGCAGCTGCCCTGGCCACGGCCGCCACCGGATCCGCGCGGCGGGTCTGCCTCCACGTCAAGCTCGACACCGGGATGACCCGCTACGGCGCCTCGCCCTCTGAGTTCGAGGAGATCCTGGACCTGGTGCGGGCGGCGCCGGCCCTGGAGCTGGGGGCGGTCTGGACTCATCTGGCCGCGGCCGACAGCGATCCGCGGTTCACCCAGCAGCAGTTCGACAGGTTCCTGGAGAAAACCGAGGGAATCGACGCGGTGCGGCACGTCGCCAACTCGGCGGGATTGCTGCGCGAGCCGGGTATGGCCCTGGAAGCGGTTCGGATCGGGATCGCCCTCTATGGCTGTGAGGATGAGCGGATGCGGCCCGTGATGGCCCTCAGGGCCAGGATCGGCCAGGTCAAGAGCATCACCGCGGACACCAGTGTCGGCTACTCGCGAACCTGGCGCGCCGGCCGGCCGTCCCGGATTGCGACCGTCACCATCGGTTATGCCGACGGCGTGCACCGCGCCCGCTCCAACCGGGGCGAGGTGCTCGTGCGGGGAAAGCGGGCGGCCCTGGTGGGCCGGGTGAGCATGGATTCGCTCACCATCGACGTCACCGGCATCCCGGACGCCGCACCGGGTGATGTGGTGACGCTGATCGGCGCCGACGGCGAGGACCGGATCACAGCCGAGGCGGTCGCTGCCTGGTCGGGCACGATCAGTTACGAGGTCCTCACCGCCGTTGGCCCCCGCGTCCACAGGATCTACCTCAATTGACGCCCGGTCTGGCGTTTGGATTGAATTGCTGGCTGGCGGGCATCACTAAACTGGACGATTCATGGCAGAGGACCAGTCGGCGAGCGGCGGCGACTTCGGATCGGAGGCGATCGAGCACCTCGATGCGCTCTATCGCGGCGCGCTGCGCCTGACGCGGGACGCCGATCGCGCGCAGGACCTGGTCCAGGACGCCTATGCCCGCGCCCTCCGCTACCAGCATTCCTACCAGGCCGGCACGAACATGAAGGCCTGGCTCTTCGCAATCATGCGCAACCTCTACTGGGACCGCTTCCAGAAGAACCAGCGCGAACCCGTCAGCCTCGACGATATCCCCGAGTTCGCCCTTTACGACCAGATGCGAGATGAGCTCGGCGAGGGCCCCGAGGCAGAGGTCCTGAACCGCGTCGCACGGGGCGAGGTGGTCGAGGCGATCGAAAAGCTGGCCCCCCTGCACCGCGAAGTCGTTCTCCTCGTCGACGTGGAGGGCTTCGCGTACAAGGATGCCGCCACCATCCTCGGGGTGCCCATCGGCACCGTCATGTCGCGGCTCCACCGGGCGCGCCAGCAGCTGCAGAAGGATCTTTTCGCATATGCGCTGGAATCGGGAATCGTTCCCCGCGGTTTGGATAGATCAGCCTGAATGTGGAACTGTGAAGACTGCGTCCAGCGTCTGGATCAGCTGGTCGACAAGGAGCTGACCGAGCCCGAGGTGCGCGAGGTCCATCTGCACCTCGAGCGCTGTGGCGACTGCGTCAAGCGGTACGACTTCCAGGAGGGCCTCAAGAAGCTGATGAAGGTGTCCTGCGACGAGCGGGCGCCGGACGCGCTCCGCGAAAAGCTCCGTCAGCAGCTGGGCGCCTGACCCGGAAACACCGCCCCTCCTTCACCGCTGATCTCGCTGTCAGCGATCCCGATGCAGGCTCGATCAGGTCCCCGACTCCATAAAGATCCGACAGATACCCACCTCCGTATAGGTGAGTATGGGAGAGCTCTATGAGAACGCGAACGACGCCATCTGGACCGCCTACCAGCGAGCGCAGCGCCGCCGTGTCGAGGAACGCCGCCTCCCGACCCTGATCGGAGCCCTTGACCAGCTCCTGTTCGAACTCGAGGAGCTCAATGTCCAGGGCGTGGACCGGGTTCCTCTCGACCTTCGGGAGAAGTCATCGCTGGTCCTTCGGCTGGTCCCCACGACCAATCCGGAAGAGGTCCGGGTGCGTTATCGGGTCCCCACCCTGATGGACACCCTGTTCCATGCCCAGGAGCTCGTCTTCCGGGCCCGCGACCCCCAGCGCCCGGTCTTCGACGATTCGGACGGCGACCGAGAGCTGGACCAAGACTGAGAGCCACCCCGGCGGGCGCTGTACGTTGTGGGCGTGCTGGAGCAGGCCCGCCTCTACGCGATCACCCCGGAAGCGGCGCCGGAGCGGATTCTCGTCCTCGTGGACTCGCTCCTGCGGGGCGGGGTGGACGTGGTGCAGCTGAGGCAGAAGTCGCTCGCCAGGTTTGAGCTGCTGGACCTCGCTCGCCGCCTCGCGTCGTTGGTGAGGGCCGCGCCGGCGCTCTTCATCGTCAACGACCACCTCGACATCGCCCTGCTGGCCGGGGCCGACGGCGTGCATCTCGGAGCGACAGATTTGCCAGTGGCCGACGCCCGCGCGGTGGCCGGGCCGCACTTCATCGTCGGTGCCTCGGCGTCGACCCCGGCGGCGGCCCGGCTTGCCGCGGCTGAGGGTGCCGATTACATCGGGGCCGGGCCGGCGTTTCCCACCCCCGTGAAGCCCGCCAAGCAGGTGATCGGGCCCGCCGGTGTCCTGGCGGTGGCGGGCGCCGTGCCGGTGCCCGTGTTCGCGATCGGCGGTATCACCGCGGACAACGTCGCCGATCTGGTTGCCGCCGGCGTCCGGCGGGCCTGCATCATGCATGGCCTCGCCTCCGCGCCCGATCCCGCGCGGGCTGCCGGGGACCTGAAGAAGGCGCTCGCCGGGTGACTGTCGGAGAGCTGGGCGAGTCCGCGCTGCTGGCGCGCCTGCTGCCCTTTCTGACCACCGACGGATTTCCGATCGCCGCCGGCGAGGATGATGCGGCGTGTTGGCCGGCGGGCACGGGCTTCGTGGTCGGCAGCACCGACACCAGTGTTGAGGGCGTCCACTTCGACCTGGCCTGGATGCCGGCCGAGGCGGCCGGCTGGCGGGCACTCGCGCTGGCGCTCGGTGACCTGGCCGCCAAGGGCGCCCGGCCGGCGGTGGGATTGGTCTCGGTGGCGCTCCCGCCCGCCTGGCGGGTGGACGACCTCCTCGAGCTCTACCGAGGGCTGAGCGGGCTCGCCACGAGAGTTGGCCTTGCCCTCGTTGGTGGTGACACCTCGGCGACCAGCGGCCCCGCGGTCATCAACCTGACCGTGATCGGCGCAACCGACTCGCGTCCCCTGCCCCGCTCGGCTGCCAAGCCCGGCTGGGCAATCGGGGTCACCGGTCCACTCGGCGCTGCCTCCCTCGCTCTTCGCGAACGCCGGGTGGTGCTGCCCGAGCCACGGCTGGCCGAGGGCGCGCGCCTCAACTCCCTCGGGCTGTGCTGCGGTGACATCAGCGATGGCCTCTATCGCGAGCTGGAAAAATTCGCGACAGTCGCCGGCACCGGCGCCCGGGTCAGGCGAGACCTGATCCCACTCGCGCAGGGTGCCGACTGGGAGGTGGCCCTGGCCAGTGGGGAGGAGGTGGAGCTGGTCTGCATCGGGCCCCCCGAACTGGTGGCGCGGTCGGGTCTGCACGTGGTTGGCGAGCTTGTCCCCGGCGGCCGGGTCGTACTGGTCGATCAATCGGGCCAGGAGCTCCCGGTCGCGGACCGTGGCCATCGCCACTTTGGCTGAGCGTCTCTGCCGGTCGGCGCTGGAGACAGAGGCGGCCGGAATGGAGCTGGCGGCGCGGCTGGCCCCCGGCGACCTGATTCTCCTCGAAGGCGAGTTGGGGGCGGGCAAGACCACCTTCGTGCGGGGGCTGGCTCGCGGCCTGGGGGTGACTGACCAGGTGCAGAGTCCCACCTTCCAGCTGGTCCGGGTG
>CAXMLP010000419.1:0-5377 GCA_964194225.1 uncultured bacterium
TCATGGTCGGGTCGGTCCAGGAAGCCGTGCCGACCAGCACCTGGCCGCCGCCACTCGCCTGGAGCGCCTGGCCGATTGACGGCAGGCTGGCGCCTCGCCCGCCGGCGACGGCGGTCCCGGGATTGTGGATCTCGTCGACCACGGGCGCTGCCATGCCATTAAATTAGGGCCGATGCGGATTGGAGTTCTGACCGGCGGCGGAGACGCTCCGGGACTCAACGCCGCGATCCGAGCCGTGGCGCGTCGGGCATACCAGCGCAATCACGCGGTCAGCGGAATCCACAACGGGTGGGCCGGCTGCCTCGGAGCTGGCGACATCCACGAGCTGACCCCCGCCTCGATCCGGGGCATCCTGCCGCTTGGGGGCACCATCCTGGGCACCTCGCGGACGAATCCCCTGAAGGAGGAGGGCGGCATCAGCAAGGTCGTCGACGTCCTGGGCCAGCACGGCATCGAAGGACTGGTCGCGATCGGCGGGGATGACACGCTGTCGGTCGCGGCGGCGCTCAGCGCGGCCGGCTACCCGGTGGTGGGAGTGCCCAAGACGATCGACAACGACCTCAGCGCCACCGAGTTCTGCATCGGTTTCGACACCGCGGTGGGGGTGGTTGTTGATGCCCTTGACCGGCTCCACACCACCGCCTCGGCGCATCACCGCGTGATGATCGTGGAGGTGATGGGGCGCGACACCGGCTGGGTGGCAATGGCGGGCGGCCTCGCCGGCGGAGCCGACATGATCATCATCCCCGAGTTCCCGACAACCCTCCAGGACGTCGTGAAACACCTCCATCGGCGGCGCGGCGAGGGCAAGGATTTCAGCATCATCGTCGTCGCCGAGGGGATCCAGATGGCAGAGCTGGCCAGGCCGGAGGGGACGGCCGGCAAGCTTGACGCCTTCGGGCACGTGCAGCTCGCCAAGCAGGGCGTCGGTGAGGCGCTCAGCCAGCATGTCGAAGCCGCCACCGGATTCGAGTCGCGCGTCACCGTTCTCGGCCACCTACAACGGGGCGGCACGCCCTCCAGCGTCGATCGGATCTGGGCGACCCGACTGGGCGCCGCGGCCGCCGACCTGCTGGCGGATGGCAGATCGGGCGTCATCCCGGTCAGGCGGGACGGCGAGGTCGCGGTGGTCCCGCTGGCCGAGGTGATAGCGCAAACGCGAAAGGTGCCGGCCGAGCTCTACGAGCTGGCCAAGGTCTTCAGCTGATCAGCTGATGCCGCACACCGGTGGGTACGGCAGCCGAGGCCTGAGTCGAGATCAGCGGGCCGGCGCCGGGCTCCTTCCGGGACCGGCGCGCCGCCGCTTCTCCTCGTACAGCGCAGCGTCGGCAGCCGCGCAGAACTCGTCAAAACCGAGGCCCTTCTTCCAGGTCGCGTAGCCGGCGCTGACGCCGAGGTCCGGCCAGCCGGCGAGCCGGAGCAATTCGATCCGGCCGGCAAAGCGCTTGAGCACGTCGGCGGCCCCGCCGGTTTGGGTGTCCGGCATCACCAGCGCGAACTCATCGCCGCCGATCCGGCAGGCGAGGTCGAGGGTTCGGACGGTCTCCCGCAGCGTCCGGCCGACCAGGCGAAGAACCTCGTCGCCGGCATGGTGACCATCGCGGTCGTTGATGCGCTTCAATCCGTCGAGGTCCATCATGGCCAGGGCCAGGGGGTCTCCGAAGCGCTCTGAGCGCGCCATCTCCCGCCTCAGGAAGCTGTCGAACTCGGTCCGGTTGGCGAGCCCGGTCAGGAAGTCGGTCCTTGCCTCACGCATGTGCTCCTGCACCTGGTGGATCGCAACGGCCAACTGGTCGGCGATGGCAATCGCCAGCTCCTGGTCGCGGCCGGAGAGGCTGGCCCGAGTCCGGCTGGCGACCGCCAGCATGCCGAGCGGCTGCTCCCGCAGCATGAGCGGGACCATCAGCATCACCCGTGCACCAGCTGAGGCGGCCTCCGGCGCCAGGTCCTTCCCAGTCAGCAGGAGAGATTGGCCGGCACGGGCCGCCCGGCCGACCGGGGATGTCTCCAGTGCCTGCACTCGGTTCTCATCCCGGAGTCCGAGGCCACCCGGCCAGTCATCGGCGAAGTGCTCCCGGTAGAGGCGAAGGGCCAGCCGGGGCGGGTCGACCAGCCAGAGGCCCGCCCACTCCATGTTGAGCGCGGACCGGGTCAGGTCCAGCCCGATGTTGGCCACCTCGTCCAGGTCCAACGAGTGGTTGACCGCCTTGGCGAGGTCGACGAGAGCGGTGAGCCGCTGCCTCTCCTCGTCATAGGCCTGCCGGACATGGTCAAGAAACCCCTGGGTCACCATCAGGGTGAGCCGGTCCATGAATTGCGTCAGGCGCAAGGAGACCTGGGCAACCTGATCCTCGTCGACCTGCCGGCGCTCGGCTTCCTCGTGGATGAAGCGCCAGGCGATCTCCCGTCCGATCGAATAGGCCTGCAGCATCGCCTCGAGGGCCATGCCCTGGGAGGCGCGGGCACGGCCCGCGTTGCGGATCACGGTCAGCTCGGCGGCGGTTGGCTGGCGGTCCTCGACGATCAGCTCCAGGAAGGTCTTCGCCGCGGCCCGGGAGACGCCCTCGACGTCCTCCTTGTTGCTCTCCAGGAGCTCCATGTACTCCGGGATCCGCTCTCGGTAGCCGGCCACCATGGCAGCGGTGAGCTCGTCAACTCGCTTCAGCAACGTCAGGGCCACTGCGCGCATCGAGTCGCTCTCAGCGGGCATCGGCGTGCATTCTAGTGGCCTAGGGATTCAGGTACGCGACGGCCACCGCCGGCACAAGAACCGTTCCGGCAGGGCCGGTGAACAGAATTGCCGGTTCCAGGTAGCCGTGGGCGCCGTCGCCGGCGACGACATAGACCAGTTGAGCCTGGTCGAGCACGCCGCCGGCAGGCGCGCCTGACCGGCCGGCCAGCGCGGCACTCACGGTTCGCGCGCTGCGGAGCGGGTACGAGGCCTCGGACAGCGGCAGCTCAAGGGGCCCGCTGATCCGTGGCGATTGACCGGTGAAGGCGACCTGGATTCCTATCGGAGAGCCGTGGCTGTCGACCAGGAGTGCCCGCTCAATGCCCAGAGGAAAGTCGCGCGCGAAGACCACCCGCGCACCGCCATCGACCACCCGCGCCGGGAAGGGAGGGGCAAGCTGGTGCTCGCGGAGCACGTCGACCGCACCCTCCGTTGGCGTTGCCCCACGCCGGGGGAGCGGGAGGGAGCCAGCTGCCGCGAAGAACGGCGGTACTCCCTTCTGCAGATCGGTCGGCGCGACCTCCACGGGAAGGCCGATCCGCGAGCCGAGCTCACCGGCCAGCGCCAGGCGGCGCTCCGCGTTTGGCTCGTCGTACCTGTACACGGTGGCCGTGGCAGGCAGGTTCGGGAGGCGGCCGGTGAAGGTGTACGCGGCCCCGTCGGCGGGCTGCAGCATCGGGTTCGCCGGAGCCGCATACGCCCGGTCAGCAACCGAAGGCACCGCCCAGGCGGGCCTGGGCAGGTTTCCAAAACCCGCCGCGGAGTTTGAGAGGGAAGGCGCCGCCGAACTCGCGCGCTCACCGCCGGCGGGGGGACGCTGCGAGGTCAGGTAGGCCACGCCCCCGATAACGATCAGGACTGCCGCCAGAACCGGCGCAAGGCGGACCGCGCCCGGCCAGCTGCCCGGCAGCCGCGCCCAGCGGCCCCACCAGGCCAGCCAGCCCGGGGAGCTGTCCAGCCGTCGCCAGAGCTCGGCCTCGTATTCGGGGCGGGGCCGAAGCGATGCGAACATGGCCTCCAGCCGTCGTTCCAGATCAGGATCTTCAGCCAACCTCGTCCCCCACGTCCGTGCGGATTGCCTTCAGCGCGCGGTGATAAAGCATCTTGGCCGCGTCCTCGCTGCAGCCGAGCACATCCCCGATTTCGCGGAAGCTGAGATCTGATCGATGCCGGAGCGCCACAACCTCCCGCTGCCGCTCGGGCAGCCGGCGCACGGCCTCGAGGAGTCCCGCGAACAGAATCCTCCCCTCGGCCACCCGCGCCGGGTCCTCTCCCTCGGGAAGCTGGCGACCGACCTCCTCCTCAGCTCGCCGCCGTACCGCGCGGCGACGGTGGGTGTCATTCACGGCGTTGCGGGCGATTCGGAAGAGCCACGCCGCCGGAGTGTCGGCCCGCGGCTCGAAGCGGTCGTAGGCCCGGTACGCCTTCATGAAAACCTGGGCCGTCACGTCCTCAGCCTCCGCAGCGTCGCGCAGCTGCGCCAGCACAAACCCATAGATGCGAGGCAGGAACTCCCGATAGAGATCCTCGAACTCGGGAGGCGGAGGCATGCGGCGCCATGGTATCGATCCATTCGAAGGAGCGAACGAGTCAGAGAGCTTCCATGTAACGTCCCGGGGTTCTCAGCCCCGGTTCTCTACCCTCCGCTCAGTTCAACTGAGGGCCGATCTCCGCCGGACGGTTGGTGAACACCGAGTCGGGATGGCAGGCGCGCGCCCACAGCAGCGCCATGGCGTCGTCGACCGTCCAGACCCCGACCGCCCCGCCGGCCCCTCTGATCTCGGCGACCATGTCCGGGTCGAGGGTGCCGTAGTAGGAGGAGAAAAGGCCCGCCCCGGCCGCCCTCATCATTCCAACCGGATCGATCGGGCGCGCGGCATCGATGATTCCGGCATCCAGCTCGGGGGCGAGCGCCTTCAGCCGGCGGATGCTGCCGTGGTGGAAGGAGATTATCGACACCTGCTCGGTCATCCGCTGCTCGCGGAGAGCACCGATCAGTTTTTCCTCGAGGCCCGGATAGGGCACGGGGTTCTGCTTCATCTCGACGACGAGACCGACCCGGTCGCGCGCCAGCTCGATGATCTCCTCCAGCAGTGGGATGCGCTCGCCGCGACCGGCATCCAGCGCCCGCAACTCAGCGAGGTTGTGGGCGCCGACCAGGCCGGTGCCGTTGGTCATCCTCTCCAGCGTATGGTCGTGCACCACCGCGAGCTCCCCGTCGGAGGTGAGGTGAACGTCGCACTCGATCATGTCGCAGCCCAGCTCGATGGCAGATCGAAATGAGGCAAGGGTGTTCTCCGGGTGCTCGGCCGGATTGCCGCGATGGCCACCCAGCATGATCCTGCCCTCGGCCCGCGCGGCCTCGAGCCGCTGCCTCATCGTGTACGGGCCCTGCATCTGAAACCTGAGTCTAAACTCCACCGCCATGACGAAAGCCCGGCCTCGGACGATTGGCGAACTGCGCGCGACCGGTCACCAGCGGGAGACGGTCAAGGAGGAGATGCGCCGCAACCTCCTGACACGTCTGCGCGAGCGGAGGCCGATTTTTCCAGGCATCGTCGGGTACGAGGAGACCGTGATTCCCCAGATCGCCAACGCGATCATCTCGGGGCACGACATGATCTTCCTCGGCGAGCGCGGCCAGGC
>CAXMLP010000420.1:0-4506 GCA_964194225.1 uncultured bacterium
GTGAAGCCGATGCCGCCGTGAACCTGGATCCCGCCACCGGTCGCGTGGCGATAGGCATCCGAGGTATAGGCCTTGGCAATGGAGCAGGCGAGCGAACGATCGGGCGCGTCGGCGTCGACTGCCCAGGCGGCGTAGTAGGTGACCGATTTTGCGCTCTCGACCTCGAGGAGCATGTCGGCGAGTCGGTGGGAAACCGCCTGGTAGATGCCGATCGGCTTACCGAATTGCTGGCGGGTCTTGGCGTACTCGACGGAGTCCTCGAGCACCTTCTGGGCGCCGCCGACCATCTCTGCACAGATTGCCGCGGTGGCCCACTCCAGCGATCGCCGCAGCGGCGGCCAGCCGGCGTCGGGCTCGCCCATCACAGCGTCGCTCGGCAGCTCGACCCCCTCGAACTTGACCTCGTACCACTTGTGCGTCATGTCCATGGTGTTGAGAGGCTTCACCGTCATGCCGGCCGGCCTTCCCTTCACCAGGAACAGGGTGATCCCGTCCTCACCCGTGCCCCGCGTTCGCGCCGCCACGACCATGAAGTCGGCAACGCCCGCGCCGGGGACGAACAGCTTGGTCCCGTCCAGCCGCCAGCCGTTTCCGGCCGGCCTCGCTGTCAGGGCGACCCCTTCCGCGTCCCAGCGCCCCGACGGCTCTGTGAAAGCGAGCGTGGCCCGCGCCTGCCCCGCTGCGATCGCGCTCAGGACCTCTTTCTTCTGTGCCGCGCTGCCGGCTTCGAGCAGGGCGGGCACGGCCATGCCCATCGTCTCGAAGAAGGGTCCCGGCAGCAGGACGCGGCCGGTCTCCTCCAGGACAACCGTGAGGTCGAGAAAGGTGCCGAACCCGCCATATTCCTCCGGGATTCCCAGCGCGGTCCAGCCCTGCTCGGCGATTTTCGCCCAGAGCGCAGGATCGTAGGCGTCGGGGGTTTCCATCAGCCGGCGAACGACCGAGGAGGGGCTGACCTTGCCGAGAAGGTCGCGGGCCGCCGTCCGGAGCATCTCCTGCTCCTCCGAGAACGCAAAATCCATATGGTTCGGATTCTAATGGCACACCTCAGGTGACCGTCCGCTTCGCTCCCGACGTGGCTGCCATGCGCCGGCTGGTCGCGGTCGCCCGGCGCTCGCAACCTGCGGACCTGGTGGTCACCAGCGGTGCTCTGTTGGATGTCCACACGGAGGAGATCCTCGACGGTTGGGGCCTGGTGATCGCGGAGGGCAGGGTCGCCTACGCCGGGCCCGACGTGGAGAGGTTCGAGGCCGGCGCCCGGATCGAAGGGGCCGGTCACATCATCTGTCCCGGGCTCGTGGAGGGCCACTCCCACCTGATGCGGCTCTCGCTGGCCGAGACGATTCCGCTCCAGGTCGGCGCCGGCGTCACAACGACGATCTTCGAGGCGATGGAGCTGAGCTACATCCTCGGCCCGGCCGGGTTTCGCGAGCTGCTCGCCGACGCGGCCGGAATGCCCGGGAGGGTGATGTTCACAGTGCCGACGCTGACCGGCCTGGATCCGGTCTTCGATCGGGACGTCGGCATCCCCGGCCGCGACTGGGTGGACCTCCTCGACGAACCCGGCGTCGTCGGTGTCGGCGAGGCGAATTGGGTCGAGGTGATGCGCGGGCACCCCCGGGTGGAGGCTCTGCTCGCCGCCGCGCATGTCAGGGGCATGACCGTCGAAGGCCATGGCGCCGGCGCTCGTGAACCGATCCTCAACCCCTTCGCGGCGGCCGGAATCACCGCCGACCACGAGGGGATCGACGCCGAGGACACCCTCAACCGATTGCGTCTCGGCTATTACGCCATGGTTCGCCATGGCGCGACGCGCCAGGACCTGCCCGCCATCTCGAGGCTCTGGCGGGAGACGGCCATCAATGACTTCGGCCGCCTGGCGCTTGTCACAGATGGAGTTGAGCCAGGCGAGCTGATGGCCGGCCGCTCGCTCAACCACGTGGTCGAGCTGGCCATCGAGAATGGGCTGCCCCTTGCCCGGGCCGTCCGCCTGGCCAGCCGGAACGTGGCCGAGAGGTTCGGGATCAGCCGCTGGTTGGGCGGACTGGCGCCGGGAATGCTGGCCGACCTGATGCTGCTCCCTCGGGAGGGGAGCAGCATCCGCCCCGAGCTGGTCCTCGTCGGTGGCCGCACCGTGACGGCGGCCCGCCCGCACAGCTATCCGGACCTGATGAAGACGACGATTCGGCTGAACGGGTTGGATGCGAATTGGTTCGCCCATCCCGGCCGTGGTCGCTGGCGGGCCATGGAACTGGTCGCGCCGCTGGTCACCCGGGAGGTGGAGAGCGACGGGTCCGACTCACTGGTGGCCACCGCCATCGATCGGATGGGCCGGCCGCGGGCGTTCCGCGGCCTGCTGCGAGGCCTCGGGCTGAGTGGGGGAGCCTGCGCTGTGAGCGCCGCGTGGGATAGCCCCTGCCTGGTGGTGGTCGGCGACTCTGCGAAGGACATGGCCATCGCGGTGAACCGGCTCAAGGACCTGCAGGGTGGAGCGGTCGTGGTCTCCGGCGGCCAGGTCCGGGCGGAATGGCGGGCCGAGCTCGGCGGGGTGTTGAGCCTTGCCCCGGCCGCCGAGGTGCTGCAGCGCGTGACGGCGGTGAACCACGCGCTCCAGGCCCTCGGCTGCACCTGGCCCAACCCTCTGCTTACCATCGAGACACTGACGACTGGGGTCATCCCGCACCTGCGGCTCTGGGCCGAGGGCTACGTCAGGCTCCGGGACGGAGCCCGGCTCGGCCTGCGCTGGGGCTAGCTCCAGCGCAGGGCCACTCTCTGCCAGGAGCGCACTACACTTTCCTTACAGTGGCCGTGCCCAGTCCATCTCTTGCCGCGACCAAGCCGAGCGCCTGGCAGAGCTCGTGGCCGTCCCGGTTGTTGGGCCCTGTGGAGGAATTGCCGTGGCTCGAGGCGGCCAGCAAGACCGTGATGGGCTGGCTCCAGCCCCTCCTGGATAACCCGCGCTCGACGCCCTACAAGGACGCCCTCCATGGCCGCTGGCTGGGCCACGCCCTTCACCCGGTGCTGGTCGACCTGCCGATCGGCTTTTGGACGTCGGCCATGCTCCTGGACCTGGTCGGAGCGCGCAAATCCGCTCGCCTGCTCACCGCGGCCGGCTGCGCCGGCGCCGTGGGCGCAGCGGCGAGTGGGATCGCCGATTGGAGCGCGACGGACGGCCGCGAGCGTCGCCTTGGCATGCTCCATGGAATTCTCAACGTGACCGCCCTCGCCCTGCAGGTGGCCTCGCTGCCCTCCCGCCGCCATTACAGGATGCTCTCCTGGTCGGGCTCGGCGCTCGCGACCGCCTCCGCCTACCTCGGTGGGGAGCTGGTATTCGGACGGGGCCAGATGGTCGACCACGATGCCTGGATGGCCGGACCCGCGAGCTGGACCGCCACCTGCAAGGAGGCCGAGCTGGCCGATGGTTCAGCTCGGCCGGTGAAGGTGGCGGGGCGAACCGTGCTCCTCTACCGCGATGGCAATCGGATCAGTGCAATGGAGGACGCCTGCACGCACGCCGGCGGCCCGCTCCACGAGGGGAAGATCGAGAACGGCACCGTCACCTGCCCCTGGCACGGCTCGCAGTTCCGCCTCGCCGACGGCGCCTGCCTGCGCGGCCCGGCCACCTTCCCTCAGCTCAGGCTGGAGGCCCGCATCCACGCCGGCGTGGTCGAGGTACGCGGCCGGCAGGGTTAGGAGTTAAGGGTTAGGCGGCGTCGACCGGCTAGCGGCTTCTTGGCAGCCCCAGCACGCGTTCCGCGATGATGTTCCGGAGGACCTCGGAGGACCCCGCCTCGATGGTGTTGCCGCGCGAACGCAAAAACCCATGCTGCCAGGGGCCGTTTTCCCGCAGCTGCCCGTAGAGGCCTTCCATATCGATGGCGGTCTCCTGCATGCGCTGGTTGAGCTCCGACCAGAAGAGCTTCATCAACGAACCCTCGGGCCCGGGAATGCCGGCCTTCATGGTGTTGGTGACCGCGCGCTGGCCGTTCAGGTGGAGAGCCCGCGCCTCGGTGACGTGCTGGGCGATGCGCTGGCGGACCAATGGGTCGGCACCCCGGCCGAGGCGGCGAGTGTGCTCGGTGAGCTCTCCCACCGTTACCGACGCCTGGTTGGCGAGCGCCATCCCCAGCGTGCCGCGCTCGTGAAGCAGGGTGGTCATCGCTCCCGCCCAGCCCTTGCCCGGCTCGCCGACCACGTTTTCGGCCGGCACCTTGACGTCGGTGAAGAAGATCTCATTGAATTCGGGGTCACCCGTGATCTGGACCAGCGGCCGGACCTCGACACCGGGCGATTCCATGTCAACGATCAGGTAGGTCAGCCCGTCGCGCGGGTTCTCGGCGGGGAATTCGCGCGTCAACAGCATGCAGAACTTGCTGACGTGGGCGAGCGTGGTCCATACCTTCTGGCCATTGACCACGTAGTGATCACCCTGGCGCTCAGCGCGGGTCTTCAGCGCTGACAGGTCGGACCCCGCGTTGGGCTCGCTGAACCCCTGGCACCAGATCT
>CAXMLP010000421.1:0-2490 GCA_964194225.1 uncultured bacterium
GGACCGCCGGAGCCGCCCGGCTGAGGAGGAGGAGCGTCGCTAAAATCGGCAACAGCTTGGCCGCCGGACAACCCCGCCGAGCTGCCCCGGAGCGAGCCGGGGTGGCGGCTGCGGCCACCGGGGCCGCGCCACCGCGCGAGCCAGAGGCAGGCCACGACACACGCAGCCTCACCCGTAAGCAGCGCCACGGCATAGCCGGGATCAAAGGTTGCCTGCACCCACCGGAATGTGAGCAGGTGGCGCCCAACCGCCCCCTGCGCCACCAGGTTGGGCAGGAAGTGGAGAGCCTGCAGCTGGCCGGCGACAAGCCCACCGTAACCGGGGTCGTGATCGGTGCGGATGACGTAGGTGAAGTTGGCCATGAGCAGCAGGTTCCAGGCTGCCAGCAGGGCTACGGCGGCGGCCATTATCCATCTCGGCAGGCGGGCGGCCAGCGCGGCCAACCCGAGTGCCAGGAAGGGCGTCAGGTCAAGGAAGCGACGCGGTCCGAACGCGAAGCCGCCCCACCAGTCGGGCGTCGCACCGTTGATGACGATCTCAACGGCGAGCGCGTAGGCAAATGCCAACTGCAGCCGGCGCTCGCCGATGTAGAAGTAGCCGACGACCGCCAGGATCGCCGCCGGCGTCCATATGAACAGGCCGTGGTAGCTGGAGAGGAGGACCTCCACATAGTGGCCGGGCAGCAACTGAAGAGCCTGTCCCGGCGGCCGAACCGGCAGCCAGCTCCCGAAGAGGATGTGGTCGACCCAGAGCTGCGGGGCGAACGCCAGGAGCGCCCCCGGCGCCAGCAGCAGTGGCTTCCAGCCCGCTCCTCGGGCGCCGATCAGGGCGATCGCGAGGAGCAGGCCATCCTGGAAGCGCACCAATGCCATGAGGCCCCCGAGCAGGCCGAGCCCCAGCCACCCCCACCACGGCCGGCCTCGCCTGCCTGCCCACCAAACGACCAGGAAGAGGGCGACCGCGAACGCGGAGAAGGTGTGCGAATAGCTCGGCTGATAGACCAGGTAATAGAGGTAGGAGGTGGCCAACCCGGCGCCGGCCGACCCGACCAGGGCGGCGCGCCGGCCGCTGACCTGGCTGGCCAGGCGATAGGCGAGGGAGAGCGCCAGCAATCCGTACAGAAGTGAGGCGAGCGAGATGGACGTCGAAATCGGCGGCCCGAACTGGGGCCGGCCTGAGGGGTTGAGCGCCAGAGCCACCAGGTAGAACGGGGCGGCGAGCACCGCGGGCCCCACTGGGAAGTAGTCGGCCGCCTTTCCGGTGGCGGTGCGCAGGGCAAACAGCGGATCGTAGAAGACAACCCGCTCGCGCGTCGCGGCGGCGTATTCATCACCGAGGTCGAGGTCGTGGTCCAGGACGACCGAATGGAGGTAGGCGAAGTAACCGACGCCATCGTCCTGGACGGCGGGTTTGAAGGTGAGAGCGAGCAGGAGGACGATTGCGATTCCGCCCAGGACCAGCAGTGGGCCGCTGCCCCGCCTGCGGGGGGTCCGCAGGATCGCTCGGTCACCACGAGCCTGTTGGGGAGCCGGCATCTCGCGCAACGCTAGCAAAGCCCGCGTTTCTCGCTCGGGGAAGTTTAAGATTGGCCAGCGATTCTCGAGGAGGGACTGCAGTGAACCGAAAGCTCGCCGCCTTGACCGCCGTCACGGTTTCCCTCGTGGCGTCTCTGAGCGGTGCCCTGGCCCCGGCTGTGGTCTACGCCGCCGACCCGCCGCCCTACCCGGCGTCGATGGCCAGCGCCGGAGATTCGATCACGCGGGCCTTCGACATCGGCTATTGCTGCATCCTTGCCGACTCTCCGCAGTACTCATGGTCGACCGGAACGGATCCCCAGGTTAATAGCCAGTACCAGCGCTTGCTCGCCCTCAATCCGCTGATCGAGGGGAATGTCTTCAACGATGCCAGAACCGGCGCCAAAATGGCGGACCTCGACGGGCAATTGCGGAAGGCGGCGGTCCAGAACGCGGAGTACGTGACGGTGCTGATGGGCGCCAACGATCTCTGCACCTCCACCATCGCCGGAATGACGCCGACCGCGACCCTCAGGTCCCAGGTTCACATTGCCCTGACAAATTTCTTCAGCGCCTCCCCCACCTCCCTAATGGAGTTGCTGAGCATCCCCAACATCTACCAGCTCTATCTGGCCGGCAAGGACAACTTCAGCGCTCGGAGTGCGTGGGCGCTCTACGGCATCTGCCAGAGCATGCTGCGCTCGTCCAATACTGAGACCGACCGGCTTGCGGTGGTCGCCCAGGAGGACGCCGACAACGCCGCCCTACGGGACGAATGCGCTCTCTTCGTGAATTGCCTCTGGGACAACTACACGACCTTCAATTACAGCTTTCAGCTGTCCCAGCTGAGCTCGGTCGACTACTTCCACCCAAATTTCAGCGGCCAGAACGCGGCCGCCGAGATCAGCTGGAATGCGAGCTACTGGGCGACGCCTCCACCGTAACCGCCGTGTCCTGACGCTGTCTCTTATACACA
>CAXMLP010000422.1:0-1552 GCA_964194225.1 uncultured bacterium
GCACAAAGGGGTCTATAAAGGTGCCGCTTCTCCGGCCTCCCCGACCTTGGTGGATCACCCGGAAGGACCGAAAGTTCACGGGGGGACCGATGTCTCGGAAGTCTGTGCGTCCCTGCCGCGACTGGCGCACGTCGCGCCATCATCACTCGGATGAATTCAGCATTTTTGATTCCCGCAAGGGGCGCCGGGGGATGGCGTTGCTGGTGGCGACGTCACTGCTTGCTGTTGCTCTGCCGATGTCTGCCATCACAGCGTCGGCGACGGGGACCTACGCCACGGCGATCCTTGTCGACGCACCCGCGATCTACTACCGACTAGACGAGGCCACCGGCACAGTCGCCGCTGACTCGTCCGGCAGCGCCCGAAACGGGACCTATGTGGCACCGGTCACGCTGGGTGTGGCCGGTGCCCTCGCCAATGAGAGCGATGCCGCGTTCACGCCCGGGACCGGCTACCTCCAATATGCGGCGGGGACTGGTCTGCCAACCGGTACAGCCGCCCGCAGCTTCGAGGCCTGGGTGAGCACGACCTCGACCGCTGATCAGGTTCTTCTCGGCTACGGCGGAAACAATCCCGGTTATTGCAGCTACCTGGAGAGCGGGCTGGGCGTGACCAACGGCAATCGGGTGACCTTCCTGACCGGGTACGACTGCAACGGTGGCTATAGCGCGCTTCAGTTCGTGGCCCCGCGCTCGATCGCCGACGGCCAGTGGCACTTGGTCGGTGCGACCTGGGACGGGACCACCGTCAACGCCTATCTGGACGGGCAGTCGATCGGAAGCCAGGCCTACAGCGCGAGCCTGGGCACGGTGGACAGCACCGGCCTGCTGGTGGGACGGGAGTCGGACCAGCGCCGCAGCCTCAGCGGCAGCATCGATGAGGTCGCTGTCTATCCGAGCTCGCTCTCCGCCACCCAGGTGCTCAATCACTTCAACGCCAGCGGCAACGCTCGCCCCTCGGCGCCGGGCGCGCCCGGCGCGGTGGCAGCCGCCAACAAGGCGACGGTCTCCTGGACCGCGGCGACCAGTCAGGCGAGCGCGCCGGTGCTTGGCTACCGGGTTATTGCGATGCAGGGATCCACCGCGGTCAACACGATCGCGGTCGACAGCACCAATACCTCGGCGGTGGTAAATGGTCTCCAGGGAGGGGTCGCTTACACCTTCTCGATCCAGGCCCGGAACCGCTTCGGTTGGGGACCGGTGGCCACGACCGGCGCCATCACTCCCACCGGAGCCGCGACGACATATGCCTCGACCGCCATCGGCGACCATCCTGTGGCCTACTACCGCCTCGATGATGCGGGAACCTTGGCCGCCGACTCCAGCGGCAGTGGGCGAGATGGCTATTACTTGACGGGAGGAACCCAGGGCGCTGCGGGGGCGCTGGCGAACGATGCCGATACCGCCTGGACGGCGGGAACCGGGGCAGTGCAAAACGGGTCCGCGAATGGCATCCCGACCGGCACCGCTGCGCGCAGCTTTGAGGCCTGGGTGAACACGAGCTCGGCCGCCGACCAGGTGCTGATTGAAGTTGACCCGGTTCGGTGGACACC
>CAXMLP010000423.1:0-3869 GCA_964194225.1 uncultured bacterium
GGGCCATGACGATCCCCCCTGGATCGCAGCCAATGAATCCCTCGCCGATGTTCACTCGGTGCGGCAGAACTATTCGATCGACCAGGAGATCCAGGCTCTCTTCGAGAAGCTGGACCCCTCCCGCCCCGCCCTCGCCGGCTCCGGCGACATGGACACCCAGGCGCGGGACGGCTGGTCCGGCGGCGGCTGGCAGAGGTTGGGCGACATCGAGCCGCGCCTGGTCTCGGAATATGGAGCCCAGGCTCTGCCTGATATCGACTCACCGGTGTGGGACGAGATCGGCCGGCGGTGGCCGGTCGCTGACGATGACCCGGCCTGGCTCTACGCCGGCTTCCAGCCCTTCGCCTGGAGCGAGCGGGGGGTGGGTCTCCCCTCCGACTATGAATCGCTGGAGGAATACATCGCGGCCAGCCAGGAGTACCAGGCCTGGCTGATCCGGTTCGCCACCGACCAATTCCGGAGCCGGAAGTTCGCGGCCTGCTGGGGCGCCTTCGCCTACCAGCTGGTCGATCCCTTCCCGGCGATCGGGTTCGGGCTGGCCGACCATTCGCGCCGGCCCAAGCTGGCCCTGGAGGCCCTCCGCGATGCAATGGCACCGACGCGCGTCATCATCGAGCCGCTCGGCTTCGAGGCCGACGGCCCGGCGATTCGCTTCTCACCCGCCCGGGCGGTGGAGGCGCGGCTCCTGGTCGTCAATGACGACTTTCAGCTCAGCGGTCACGCCCGGGTGCGCTGGAGCCTCCAACCGGAGCGCCCGGCGGAGCGCTCGAGCCTGTCCTCCCTGCGTTCCGCGATAACCCGCAAGTCGTACGGCGGTTCAGTCGACTTCGACCTTCCGCTGGCGGTCGAGCCGGCCGTCCAGGTGATGCGTCTGTCCGTGCCCCTGTCCCGCGAGGGGCGGTACCTGCTGGCGGCCGAGCTGGCAGTCGGCTCCCAGCTGGTTGACTCGGCGGAGATTGCCGTCCACGTCGCCGCGGAGGCCGCATCGCAGCCGCGACGAAGGCGAGTGCCGGCCTACCTGGCGGAGCGGCTCGTCGACTTCGCCAGCCTCAAGCCCGATCCCCGGGGCCTCAGCTTCGAGCTGCTCAATCAGACGCGGCCGGCGGCCCTGACCGCGGTGCAGCGGGTGACCCTGGACGGCGATGTTGTCGAACCCGAGCACATCCTGGCCGAGATCAGCGGCAGAACGCTGCCCCTTCCCAAGCGCCTCGAGCTCCCGGTCGGAAGGCGGGTGCGGCTGCTCCTGAACCTCGGCGCCGAGCTACGCGCCGGCGATCACGTCCTCGAGCTCGATCTGACAGTTCCCGGCGTCGCCAGCGGGCGGGTCCGGCTCGAGGGCTTCGTCAAACCCGAGGAACTGCGTCCGGCGGACGCGCCGAAAGGCGTCTGATCTTGACTCGACAACCGCCGCTGCCATACTTCAGCACGCGGGATGGATCTCGGCGTCCCTTTTCTGCGCGCGCATTTCTAAACGTACCTGGAGGCCTTCCTAGCAATGGATGAAACAACCGGAAGAGTCGTAGCAGCCGTCCTGCTGCTGTTTGTGCTGTTGGTGGTCGCCATCATCCTGGTCCGGCGATGGGGCCGGGCCAAGCGGGCAAAGGGGTCCGTGCCGCCCCTGGCCGGGCCCATCCCGGCCGCCTCCGCTCAGCCCGGCGGCACGCCCGCGCCAGCCGCCTGGGTGCCGCCCCCGCCGGTATCCGGGGAGGCCCCCGGCCAGCCGGCCGAGGTTTCGACGCAGGCGGCCGGCGAGGCGATGCCGCCCGCTGAGCCAGCCGGCGGCGTACCCACCTGGCCGCCACCCGCGGCCGCCACCTTCAGCGCTCCCCAGGCCGAGGTGGTCCCGACCGCACCTGTCTGGCAGGAGCCGGCGACCGCTCAGGACACGTCACACGACGCGGCCCCAAATGCTGCGCAAAACCTCGCACAAGCCGACGCGCAGCACGCCACGCAGGAGGCCACGCAGGAGGCTCCAGCCTGGGAGCCCCCGCCACCGGGCGGAATCAGTCCGGCTGGTGCCGGGTCCTCCTGGCAGCCTGAGCAGGCACCGCTCGAACCCCTTGCTCACGAGGCCGGCTCGGGCGCCGGGCCTGGCTGGGAGGCTGGGCACCAGGCCGAAGGCGGCCACTCCCCCGCTGCCGAGGAGCAGGCGGCGCCGGCTCCGCCTGCCGAGCCAGCCGCCGGCACCGGCTGGGAGGCTCACCCGGAGGCGAGCTCGCCCTCCACGACCGCGCCCGGTTGGGAGGCCACCCCGCCGGCCCCCGAGCAGCCGACCGAGCTGAATCCAGAACCCGAATCCAGTCAGCCACCAGCGACAGAGCAACCGCCTGTCGAGCAGGTGGCCGGCGAGTCGCCGGCACCACCGGCCTGGGAATCGCCAGCCCCGGTTGAGGCAGCCGCCCCGGTCATGCCTGAGGCAGAGCCGGGGAAGCCATCGACGGAGGCGCCGGCCTGGGAGGCAGCGCCCAGCGGCGACGCCGCGTCGGCTCCCCAGGCACCGCTCTGGGAAGCCCCGGCCGAGACTGCCAGCTCGACCGCCGGCGAGCCCGGCTCAGCGCTGCCGGCCTGGGAGACGCCGTCTCCCCCGAAGGCAGAGGAGGGAGCGGTCGGGGACGCGGGTACGCGAGCCTGGGAACCTCCCGCCGTCGAGGCCGACGCCGGCCCAGCCGGCGCCGGTCAGGAGCAGCCCACGGCTGCCGCCGGCCACACCCCGGAAGGGGAGGCACCGGCCGTGGCTCCTTCAACCGGGCCCGGCTGGGAGGCCCCGCCTCCCCCGGCGGCATCGCAACCACCGGCGCAAAACCCGGCCTGGGGACAGGCGACACCCGGCGACACGTTCAGCGAGCAGCCCGTCCCCCCGGCCTGGGGCAGCCCGACACCTGAACCGCCGCCGGCCGGCGCCGGCGAGACGATGTCCATGCCTGCGTGGACGCAGCCCGATCCGCCGGCCCCCGTGGCACCCGCGGCTAATGCGAATGACCAGACGATGTTCGTCGACTCCGCCGCGATCGCCGGCGCGGGGGCGGCTGCTGCGGCGAACGCGCCGGCACTCGTCGAGGGTGAGCTGGTGATCGCCTCCGGTCCCGACAGCGGGCACAGCTACAAGGTGGCAGGGCCGGCCATTCGAATCGGCCGGGCCCCTGACAACGACCTGGTCCTGAGAGACCCGGCGACCTCTGGCCACCATGCCCGCGTCGAGCGACGGGGCAGCCAATTCTTCGTTGTCGACCTCGGCTCGACCAATGGCACTCTTGTCAACGGTGAGGTCGTCACCGAGCGAGAGCTAAAGAACGGCGACAGCATCACCATCGGCCAGAACGCGGTCAACTTCGCCGTGCACTGATGAGGCTCCGGCTGGCGTGGGCCAGCGATCCCGGGCTGCGTCGCGAGCACAATGAGGACTCGGTCTTCGTCGGCCAGAAGGTGGGCAAGCTGGATGCCCTTCTCGTGGTCGCCGACGGTATGGGCGGACACGCCAGCGGCCAGGTGGCAAGTCGAATCGTCGCTGACACGGTGGCCGGTGAGATGAAGGGCCAAGGCGGCATTGCCGGAGATCGGCTGACCCGGGCGCTCGCCCTGGCCAACACCGCCGTCTTCGAGGCGTCCCGCGCCAAGGCGGAGCATGCGGGGATGGGGTCGACGCTGGTTCTCGCGGCCATCAAGGACGGCCGCCTCGGCCTGCTCAACGTGGGCGACAGCCCGGCCTACCTGATCCGAGCCGGAAAGGTGACCGAGATCTACCAGAACCACAATTGGCCCTCCGAGCAGGCCCGAGCGGGGATCATCTCGCCCGACGAGGCGCGCCACCACCCCATGAAGCACCGGCTCGCCCGCGCGGGCGGGGGCTGGGACGAGGGCAAGGGCTACAC
>CAXMLP010000424.1:0-2686 GCA_964194225.1 uncultured bacterium
TCCGCGATGGCCGGCGGCTGATGAACGCGCACGAGGCGGCCGGTGACATGCCGCTGGGCTCGGCCGCGCTGGCCGGTTCGACACTGCCGCTGCAGCGGGCCGCAGTCGCCGAGGCGCTCGGCTTCGAGCGGCTGACCCGGAACAGCATGGACGCGGTGGCCGACCGCGATTTCGCTCTGGACCTCGTCTACGCCTGTGCGGTGATCGGCCTCCACCTCTCGCGCCTCGGCGAGGATGTCGTCCTCTGGTCGAGCACGGAGTTCGGTTTCGTGGACCTGGCGGATGAGATCGCGACCGGCTCGAGCATCATGCCCCAGAAGCGGAACCCGGACATCGCCGAGCTCCTCCGCGGCCGCAGCGGGCGGCCGCTCGCCTCGTTGATGGGGCTGGCGACGGTGCTCAAAGGTCTGCCTCTGGCCTACGACCGCGACCTGCAGGAGGACAAGGGCCATCTCTTCAGCGCCGTCGAAAACTGCATCGAGTGTCTCGAGGCGGCCCGGCTGCTGGTCGAGCGACTCGAATTCAATCCGCAGCGGTTGGCGGCGGCGAGCGCCGACCCCGACCTGCTTGCGACCGACAGCGCCGAGAAGCTGGTGGCTGAAGGCCGTGCCTTCCGCGAGGTGCACGGCGAGGTCGGCCGCAGCATCCTGGCGCGCACCCACCAACCTCCATGGGACGTGGCTGCTTCCCTCCAGCGCCGCGCGCTGCCGGGAGCGCCCAATCCCGAACTGGTCGGGCTCGAGGCGGTGGCCGTAGAGAGGGAGGCTGCAGCTCTGCGGGAGTGGGGCTCGGGCCGGACTTGAAGCACGCCGACCTCGTCGCGCTGATCCGCGACGGCGTCGCCGGTTCGGGAGGACTCTGGGCCGACCTCGGCGCGGGGGAGGGCGCCTTCACCAGGGTCCTTGAGGAGGTTCTCGGCCCCGCCGCGACGATCGTCGCCGTCGATCGGGATGCCGGTGCCCTCGGCCGCCTGCGCCGGGAAGCGCGGCACCCAGGGACCACTACCGTGCTGGCCGACTTCGCGCAGCCGCTGGAACTGCCAATGCTGGACGGCGCGCTGATGGCGAATTCCCTCCATTTCCAGGCCAACCCGAGGACGGTCCTGGCGCTCGTTCATGGCTATCTCCGACCCCGCGGTCGATTGGTCGTCGTCGAGTACGACGTGGACCACGGCAACCACTGGGTGCCATACCCCTTTAGCTTTGGGACGTGGCGCCGGCTGGCGGTCGAGAACGGCTTCAGCGAGCCGCACCTGGTGGGTCGTCACCCGAGTCGATGGCTGGGCGGGCTCTACGGGGCTGTCTGCACTCGCCAGTAGAGGCCGGCGTGTCGGTCCATCAGGCCGTGGTCCACAAGGTGACGGCGGACCGATGCATAGTCGTTGTGGAACTCCGCCACGATCGCATTCACCTCGAGCTCCGAATAGCGGCGGTCAGGTTCGAACTTCCCCGCCAGCCAGCGGAGGATCACCAGCCGCTTGCGCTCGCCCGCCGGGATTGACTTGAGGCGGCCGTGCTCCAGAAAGTCGCCGAGCACCTTGCGGTCCCAGGCACCGCCCGCGGCGTCGTCGGGTATCGCCAGCCGCTCGGGCGCCAGGCTGCGGTTGAGCCGGCGCAGGGTCTCGGGCCGGAAGCGATAGACGTGGGTGGTGCCTTCGGGCCGCATCGCCACGAGGTCGAGGTCGCGCAGCGTGGAGAGGTGGTGGGAGACCGTCGGGGGCTTCAGCCGGAGGGTGGTCGCCAATTCCTCAACGCTGCGCTCCCGGGTGGCCAGAAGGCCGATTATCTTGAGCCGGCTCTCGTCGGCGAGGGCCTTGAACATGGCCACCAACTCCGGCTCAGTTTGTTCGATGGTCATCTAATTAGTATCCTACCGCCGGTGCTCCTCGCGATCGACGCCGGCAACACGAACGTGGTCCTCGGGCTCTACGACGGTGAGCGCCTGGCCGCGGATTGGCGCATCACGACTCCGAGCACGTGGACCGGCGATGAGGTCGCGATCATGCTGACCGAGCTCTTCGCGCTGCGTGGGTTGGAGCTCGGGGTGGTCGACGGGGTTGTGATCGGCAGTGTCGTGCCGAATTTGACGCCCGCCCTCGAGGAGGCGGCGGTCGGCCATCTTCATGTCTCGCCGGTCACCGTCGGTCCGGGCATCAGGACGGGCATCCGGCTGGCGATCGAGAACCCCAAGGAGGTGGGCGCCGATCGAATCGCGAACACCCTCGCTGCATACCGCAAATACGGCGGGCCGGCGATCGTGATCGACCTCGGGACGGCGGTGACCTATGACGCCATCTCGGCCGATGGCGAGTACCTGGGGGGAGCCATCGCACCGGGGGTGGGGATCAGCCTGGATGCGCTCATCGCGCATACGGCAAGGCTCATCCGCGTCGAGCTCGCCGCGCCGGACAACGTGATCGGCAGGAGCACCGTTACCGCCATCCAGTCCGGCCTTCTCTGGGGTTTCGTCGGCCAGATCGAGGGCATGGTCCGGCGAATGAAGGTGGAGCTGGGCGGCAGCGCTCACGTCATCGCGACCGGCGGCCAGGCCGCGACCGTGGCTGGCTTGACCAGCGTGATCGATTCGGTGGATCCCCAGCTCACCCTGGAGGGGCTGCGGCTGATCTTCCAGCAGAACAATCCTCGAGCCGCGACCGGCAGCTAGTGTCTTGACACCGAAGTTCATG
>CAXMLP010000425.1:0-3170 GCA_964194225.1 uncultured bacterium
CGCGTGATCGCCGGTGCCCTTGAGAGCGTGGCAATCGAGATGGGCCACAAGCTGACGCGCATGTCGTATTCCAGCATCATCCGCGAGTCGGAGGATTTCGGCTGTGCACTGCTCGACACCGAGGGCCGCCAGCTCTGCGAATCCACCTTTTCGACGCCTCTCCAACTGGGCCCGATCCCAGGTTACATGCGCGGGATTGCCAGGCTCTTCAAGGAGCGCGGACAGGAGTTTTACGAGGGCGACGTCATCATTCACAACTCGCCCTACCATGGTGCCTCGCATGGCCCGGACATTGGCTTTTGCGTCCCGGTCTTCTACCAGGGCCGACTGATCGGGTTCAGTTTCACCACCGCGCACCATCTGGACATAGGGGCCCTTAGCCCTGGTAGTTGCGGCATCGTCGACGCGCAAGACGCCTATGCCGAAGGGCTTCAGTTCCTGGCCCTCAAGGCGTACGAAAAGGGGGTCAAGAACGAGGCCCTATGGCGGATGCTCCGTGACAACATCCGCGCTTCCGACATGGTCGTCGGGGACATGGAGGCCCAGGTCGCCGCCTGCCACATCGGTGCGCAGCGTTTCGTCGAGTTGGTACAACGTTACGGCGTTGACCAGGTCATGGACGCGAGCGAGGACCTCATGGACTACTCCGAACGGATGCTCCGCCAAGAGATCGAGAAGCTGCCTGATGGGACCTACCGCGCCGAAGGATTCATCGACGGCTTTCCTGACTCGGATGAGCCCGGTTACCGCGATCTCAGAATCAGTGTCGCACTCACCATCGCCGGCAGCGACATCACTGTTGACCTCACCGGTACGGCAGCTCAGATCGACCGGCCCCTCAACATGCCCTTCGAGGGCACCGTCGATATCGCGGTCTACCTGACCATCCGCTCAATTCTGCTCGACACCGCGACCCATGAGTTCGTTCCTCAGAACTCCGGTCTGACCAGGCCGATCAAGATCGTGGCGCCGCTGGGAACGATCTGCAATCCTCGCTTCCCAGCTCCGACTATCGCCAGATTCTGCCCCGGCAACATCATCGCGGACACCGTCATGCGTGCTCTTGCTCAGGTTGCACCGGATCGCGTGTCAGCTGGCATCGGCAACCTCAAAGTCGCCGCGTACAGCGGTATCAGGGATGACCAGTACTGGGTGTACATGGACATCACCGAGGGCAGCTATGGCGGCCGCAATGGAAAGGACGGTATGGATGCGGTGGACACCCTCTTTGCCAACACCCGCAACAACCCGATTGAAGATATTGAGTCGCATTACCCCCTTCGGGTGAGCCGCTATGAGCTGGTGACGGATAAGGGGGGTCCCGGCAGATGGCGAGGTGGGCTCGGATCGATCCGCGACGTCACCTTCACGGCGCCTGGCGGCATGAGCCTCGAAGGCGATGGCAACCGCTTTCCACCGCCCGGCCTTTTCGGAGGGGGGCATGGCACCGGCGGCGCCGTGGTCTTCAACCCGGGCCAGAAGGACGAGCGCCTGATGCCCTCCAAATTCCCGTATATGAAGGTGCAGGCGGGAGACACGATTCGAACCGTCAGTCCGTGTGGCGGTGGTTATGGCGACCCCTGCGAGCGTGACCCGAGCAGGATTCTGTCCGATGTCGTGGACGGCTACGTCAGCGTCGAGAACGCCCGGTCGCTTTATGGGGTCGCGCTAGATGTCAGCAGCCCCACGTCCGAGGGCTGGCGTGTGGACGAACCCGAAACCCAGCGACTCCGCGGCTCGATGAGGAGGTAACCGCCAAATGGGAGCGCACACATCGACCGTCCTGATCGAGACTGATGTCGTCGCTGGATGCATCGAGGAAATGGCTCAGTTCGGCGCCCATCCGGTTGCGGGAATGCAGCGCGTCGTTTACACCCCCCCATGGGTCGAGGCTTGCAACCGTTATTCCACATGGCTCGAGGCGGAAGGTGTCGAGGTGCGGCGGGACGCGGTAGGCAACGTGTTCGGGGTCCTGCCCGGTCGAGAAGCCGCTCCTTCGATATTGACGGGCTCGCACATCGACACGGCACTGCAGGGAGGCCGCTACGACGGCACCCTTGGGATGATCGCTGGATACCTGGCGCTGCGGACCCTAAAGCGGCATTTCGGTAAGCCGCGCAATACCCTCGAGTGTGTCGCTATCTGCGACGAGGAAGCGAGTCGCTTTCACTCCAACTTTTGGGGGGCGAGAGCAATCGCCGGGCTGATTCAGCAAGGCGAGGCGGAGTCAATCTTCGATTCTGACGGTGTGAGCCTGGCTGATGCGATGCGGGCTAGCGGCCTCGACCCCGGCCGCATCCCAGCTGCGAGGCGCGATGACATCGGCACGTTTGTGGAGCTGCACATCGAGCAGGGTCCGATTCTCGAGCGCGAAGGCATAGCGGTCGGCGTCGTCTCCGCAATTACCGCCATCGAACAGAAACAGTGCCTCGTCCGCGGTCGAGCCGACCACGCCGGAGGCTGCCCCATGGATGCACGCAAGGACGCAGTGGTCGCGGCCGCCGACATGATCATCGCGATCACCTCCCTCGCACGCGAGATGGGAGCTCCGGGAGTGGCGACTGTCGGCCGGATCAACGCCCGACCGGGCTCGCCGAACATCGTGGCCGCTGAGGTCGATTTCACAATCGACGTGCGTCATCCTGAGCCAGCGGTCCATGAGAAGTATTCCGGTCTGATGGCGAGAGCCTGCCAGGAGATCGCCGCCGCTCGCGGGATGGAGTTCCATGAGAACCTCCTGCTCTACCAGCCGGCAACCAAAAGCACGCCCGAGGTCCTCGACGTCATCAAGGGTGCCGCTTCAGACCTCGGAATCACCTTTCGGGAGATGACGAGCGGCGCCGGGCATGATACGCAGGTTCTCGCGCGGGCCGGCATTCGCCGGGCGATGATCTTCGTCCCTAGTCGCGACGGACGCAGCCATTCGCCAGACGAATTCACAGCGCTCGATGACATCGTCAAGGGCATCTCAACTCTCACCGAGACGCTGTACCGCTTAGCCTACTGATGTCTCGCATTGGACTGGGGTGGCTCGGCGAGCCCGATGCGAGGAACTTCGCCGCCGTGGCCTCCCATGCGGAGACAATGGGATTCACGTCGATCTGGCTGGCTGAGACGAGGTTCACTCGGGAATCAATAGTCGCGAGCACGGCCGTCGCGCTGGCGACCAC
>CAXMLP010000426.1:0-1764 GCA_964194225.1 uncultured bacterium
GGATCGACAACCAGCTGCGCGGCCGCGCCGGCCGGCAGGGGGACCCCGGGTCCACCCGCTTTTTCATCTCCCTCGAGGACGATTTGATGAAGATCTTCGGGCCGGCGGCGGACCGGATCGGCGCGCTGATGGATCGGCTCGACGTGGAGCCGATCGAGCACAAATGGGTGGCCGGGTCGATCGAGGGAGCGCAAAAGAAGGTCGAGGGCTTCAACTTCGATGCCCGAAAGCACGTGGTCGAGTACGACGACGTGATGAACACCCAGCGCGAGATCATCTACGGCGAACGCCGCAAGATCCTGGAGGGTGCCGACACTCGCCAGAACATCGAGGGCTACATCACAGAGCTGGTGGAGAAGGGGGTGGAGGTCCACTGCCAGGGTCGCCACGCGGAGGATTGGGATCAGGAGGGCCTCGTGCGCTACCTGAGCATCTACTTCCCGATCGCTCCCGACTCCCAATTCCCGGCCGAGGTGTTGGCCGGGGGCAGGCCGGCGCTGGTGGAGACGGTGCGCGAGTCCGCCCTCAGCGCCTATCAGGCCAAGGAAGATCTCATCGGGGCCGAGATGATGAGGAGCGTCGAGCGGTACGTGATGCTCCACACGATCGACTCCAAATGGGTCGATTACCTGACCCAGATGGAGCATTTCCGGGAGGGGATCGGGCTCCGCGCCTACGGTCAGAAGGATCCCCTGATCGAGTACAAGAACGAGGCCTTCACAATGTTCGGCGAGCTCACCGCGGCGATCCAGGCGGAGATCGTCGCCAACATGTTCAGAGTTCAGATCCGCGAGGAGCCACCGCCGCCGCTGGCTCCGCGGGCGGGGAAGGAGCGAGGCCCGGGCGACCCGGACGGCGGTCCCGCCCGCCCCAGTGGCGTCAACGGCAACGGGCATGGCGGGGCGCGGGTTCCCCTCCCGGCCGGAGCGGCCGCCGCCGAGGCGGCCGGAAAGGTCGGCCGGAACGACCCCTGCCCCTGCGGCTCGGGCCGGAAGTACAAGCGGTGCCATGGCCGATAACTCGGAGCTGGCTCCCCAGGAGTTGCTGGATCGGATCCTGCGGCTGAAGGAGCATCTTTGACCTCCCCGGCCAGGCGGAGCGTGCCGGCGAACTGGAGAAACAGCTAGCCGAACCGGGAGTCTGGAACGAGCCGCAGCAGGCCGGCAGGCTTGCGCAGGAGGCCTCGGCACTTCGCGCGGAGGTCGCCGGCTGGGCGCGCCTCGAGGAGCGGGCACGGGACGCTGTCGAGCTTGGGCAGATGGCGGATCCCGAGCTGGCGGGGCATCTCGCCGAAGAGCTCGGCAAGCTGGCCCGCGAGCTGCGCACGCGTGAGCTGGAGCTGCTCTTCACCGACCCCCATGCCTCGCACAATGCCCTCGTCTCGATAAGCGCCGGCGCCGGTGGGATCGATTCCCAGGACTGGGTCGAGATGCTGATGCGGATGTACACCAAATGGGCTCAGAACCGTGGCTTCGGCGCTGAGATCCTTGAGGCAACGCCGGGCGAGGAGGCGGGCCTCAAGGGAGCGACGCTGCTCATCACCGGGCAGCGAGCCTTCGGCCTGCTGAGATCCGAGCACGGGGTCCATCGCCTGGTCCGGATTTCCCCTTTCGACCAGAACCATCGCCGGCACACCTCGTTCGCGCTGGTGGAGGTGCTGCCCGAGCTGGACGAATCCGAGATCGACATCGTGATCGGCCCTGACGACCTGCGAATCGACACCTATCGCTCCAGCGGCGCGGGTGGCCAGCACGTCAACAAGAC
>CAXMLP010000427.1:0-8469 GCA_964194225.1 uncultured bacterium
CACGACCAGGTCGAGGCGATGACGATGGGCGATCGCATAGCGATCATGTACGACGGTGTCCTTCAGCAGGTGGGCAGCCCGGACGAGATCTATGACCATCCTGCCAACCTCTTCGTGGCCGGCTTCATAGGCAGCCCGAGCATGAACATGGTGCCTGTGACAGTCCAGGACACGACCGCCCGCGCGGGCACCTTCGAGGTGAAGCTGCCCAAACCTCTTCCATCGGGCAAGGCAACCCTGGGGTTCCGTCCCGAGGCGCTCACCGACCGCCCCGGTGACGGCGCGGGTTCCAACATCGAGATGAAGGTCGACGTCATCGAGCGACTCGGCTCCGACCAGTACCTCTATGGCCAGGTCGGGGGCGACACGGTGACCGCTCGGGTGGACCCCCGTTTCAAGGTCGCTGCCGGCGACCTGGTCAAACTCGGCCTCGACACCCGGTCGCTCCACGTTTTCGACAGCGAGACGGAGAAGGCGCTGCTCTGATTGGGGCTCGCCGGTCGCCGGACCAATTCGGCGGCGGTGAACTGAGGGCCCCCTACACGCTGACCCTGCGACCCGGGCACGAGGACCTTGTGAGCATCGATTGGGCGCGACCGCTCGCCGGCTGGGACTCGGAGTACCTCGTGGAGCGGCCCGTCGGTCTCCATCGACACGAGGTCAGGTTCATCGCCCTCAACGACGTGACCTACGCGGTGAAGGAATTGCCGGTGATCCCCGGCCGGCGTGACTACGAAGTGCTCCGCCTGCTTGAGGAACGCAACGCCCCCGCCGTCAGACCGATCGGTCTCGCGGTGCGGGGTGCCCAGGATCCCACCACCGAGGGCGCCGCGGTCCTCATCACCCGATTTGCGGACCGGGCCGTGCCATTTCGGCACGTGATGAGCAGGGGCGAGCTCGGTGAGCTCCGGCCGGCTCTCCTCGACGCCGTCGCCGGCCTTCTGGTTGAACTCCACCTCTACGGCTGTTTCTGGGGGGACTGCTCACTCAGCAACGTCCTCTACCGGCACGACGGCGCGACACTCGAAACAATCCTGGTCGACGCCGAGACGGCCACCATCAGGCCCTTCCTATCCGACGGCGGCCGGCGGGAGGACATCGAGATCATGATCGAAAACGTCGGCGCCGAGATGGCCGATCTGGCCGCCTCGGTCGGCCTCTCGCTGGACGAGGCCGATCTCGGGCTGGGACGGGAGATCGCCGAGCGCTACGAGGTTCTCTGGCAAGAGGTGTCGGGCACCGTGAGCATTCCCAACGACCAGCGGTATCGCATCGCCGACAAGATCCGGCGCCTCAACGCGCTCGGCTTCGAGGTTGACGAGATCGAGGTGCAGCCCCATCCAAGCCACCACCACGTCCACCTTCACGTGAAGGTCGGTGACCGCACCTGGCACGCCAACCGCCTGCGCGAGCTGACCGGCATCGAAGCCTCTGAGAACCAATCGCGCCACCTGCTGGCGGACCTCCAGTATTGGGAGATGCTGTTGGGTCCAGCGCTGCCCGGTGACCGGGCACTGCGAGCAGCGCGCTGGCGGATGGAGGTGTACGAGCCACACCTCGACGAGCTATCGACGCGCCTGCGCCCGGGAGCTGACCTGGTGCAGGCCTACTGCGACCTGCTGACCCATCGTTATTACATGTCGGTCGCCGCGGGCCGGGATGTCGGAACCGAGAAGGCTCTGGCTGATTGGTTGGAGCGGCCGGAACCGCCGACCCCCCTGTGAAAGGTTCTGGCCTTAGGGGATCTGGGGGTGGCGGGCTGCCTTGTGAGCCCGACGGGGCGACCGGGCCTTGACCGCCTTGCTGTCCTTGGCAGCGGTGACCGACTGATCCGGGGCGCCGAGGGGCCTGGCATTTTCGGCTGCACGGGGTGCGAGCGACGGGCTCTGCCGGGACCGAAGAACAAGCGCCGCCCATTCCGAGGGAGGGGGTGCCGGCTCGCGCCTCTGCCGGCGCACAGCGTCTCGGTCACCGGGCGTCTTCGTCATTAAATTCCCACCTTTCACCCTGGCCATTATCCCTTCCCCCAACCCGGGATGGGAAAACATTTTCGCCCCCTCCCCGCCCCGGCCCACGCCTGCTGTCGAGTCCGTCCCGAAGACGTGTGGTGATATGGGTACTATCAGATCAGAGGCGCCGGGCCAGGGCCGGCCCGGAGAATCACAAAGGAGTTCGGACAAGTGGGCGATGCCCCGATCGGGAACGCGACGATTACCTGCCCCTCCTGTGGCCACGGGATCGCGGCCAACACAAGGTTCTGCCAGCAGTGCGGCGCCGCCGTCCACGCGGACGTGGCCCGGAATTGCGTGCGCTGCGGGATGATCAACTCAGCCGGCAGCCGGTTCTGTGCGAACTGCGGTGCGCCGATGACCGCAGCTCCGGTGCCCACCCGGCCGGCACCCGGAGTTCCCGGCATGGGCAATGCACCCTGGGGCCATCTCGCCCTGGGCGGGCTGGGGGGCCTTCTCCTGGGCTCGCTGTTGGGGGGCCGCGGCTGGGGCGGCGGCTGGGGCGGCGGCTGGGGCGGCGACTATGACGGCTGGGGCGGCGGCGATGGCGACGGCTGGGGGGGCGGCGATGGCGATGGTGGCGGCGGCGGCGGTGATGGCGGTGGGGGGGGCGGCGATGGCGGCTGAACCGCCCCGGCCACGGAGCTGCTCATGAAGGAGATTCCTGAAAAGCTCAGTCGTCGGAAATCGACCCGTCATCTGGGGCCAATGGAGAAAAGCGCCTAGCTTTCGACTCGCGCCTCGAGGAGCTCGAGCAGGGCGCGGCGCGGTGGGCTGAACACATCCAGCTGATAGGCCGGCTGGTCAAGGGAGCGGACGCTGTGGGGAACCCAGGCTGGAATCAGCGCCGCGTCGCCCGCCTTCACCCGCCGAACCTCATCGCCCAGCGTTATCTCGAGCTCCCCTTCGAGCACGATGAAGACCTGTTCCTCCTCGTGTGCGTGGAGGGGAGCGACCGAGTTTGGCTGGTACCGAACAAAGCTTGCCAGGAGCTTCTTACCGACCAGCGGATGCGACCGCAGACCCGGGGTCAGGTCAATTCCGGGTAGCTCGGTTTCCACGGTGACGATCCGGCCCGGCTCGGTCGGTTCGCCGTGGCCGGCTTCGAAGTAGCCTCGTCCGATCGTTTTGTCATCCATGCGTCAAGTGTCGCGGACGCGATGTCGCGACGGAGCCGGAGGGCAAGTTCAGAAGCCGTCCGGCCACTCAAAGGGGTGATACACAAATCCGCTGGCAGGGCTCACGACGACATCGATTGTCCTGTGGTCCACCAGGGGAACGTCGGCTGGGTTGCCCTCCCACTTCACTCCGTCCACGTAGACCTCGACGCGCTCCCCGGCTTTGAGTGTGTAGGGGCCGACATGGGAGTCGTCGAGCGGCCGGCGCCAGACCGCGAAGACATCCCCGAGATGGAAGGCGCTGTCGCCCTTAGTGGCCGGCGCCTCGATGTGCAGGATGCCCGAACGATCGTGGACGTGAATCCAGTAGAGACAGGTGAGCCTGATTCCCGTGCGGGCGGGAACCACCTTTTCGGTGCCGTGGAGATGCATCCGGAGGGCGACGTGATAGTGAACCGCCGTCTGTTCAAGGCTGTTGCATTCGACCGGACTACCCGTGCCTGACGCTTGCGGCCCGGCCGCCGCCATTCCACTAAGCATGGTCAGGAGACCGATGTGGGCCACGATGATCAGGACCGCGACCGCCGAGCCGATGCCCGCAGCCACGCCGCGACCGGGTCTTTCATCTTCACCCAAGAGACGCCGGCGGCCGGAGAATCCGGCGAACGTCGTCAGGTTGTGCTCAGAAAGTCCTCGATGAGGGGGATGACGACATCCGGGGCGTCCTCCTGGATGAAGTGTCCGGCGCCGGGAACCTCGTGCACCCGGCCGCCCGGGAAGAAGGCGCGGAAGCCGGCCAGCGCGACGTGGGGCCAGATCGCCCTATCCATCATTCCCTCGATCATCAGTGCAGGAGTTCCGGCCTGGCCAAGCTCGAACAGCTTGGGGAGTGCCGCCTTCATCGTTTCCCGGATCCTCTCGAGGTGCAGCGCCTCGAGGGGAAAGGCGATGGCGCCACGGCAGTCCGCGACGGTCGGGAAGGGGGCGGAGTAGGCCCTGATCCACGTGTCCGTCATCACCTCCCGGCGCTGGAGGCCCAAATTCAGCATGACGCCCGCGACAAGCACGCCGAGGTTGCCGAGCACGGCTTCGAGCTGCCCCCGCCTTTCGAGCCCGTCGACCATCTCGAACCAGGGGGTCAATCTCTCCTCGCGAACGCCACGGTCGACCCCGAAGATGGCGTTCATCACCACGAACCGCCGGATTCGTTCTGGCATTCGCGCGGCAAGCACCGTCCCGATTGGACCGCCCCAGTCCTGAACAACCAGGGTCACATCGCGCAGGTCCAGCTCCTCGACAAGCGCGCGCAGGTTGCTGCAGTGGGCCTCCAGGGTGTACTCGCGACCATCAGGGGTCTCCGATTTGCCAAAGCCCATGTGGTCGGGCGCGATGACGCGGTGGTGGCGCGAGAGGGGCGGTATGAATTTGCGATAGAGGTAGCTCCAGGTCGGTTCGCCGTGCAGGAGGAGGATCGGCTCACCCTCACCCTCGTCCACGTAGTGCATGCGAAAACCGGCCGCCGAGCTGAAATGCGGCTCAAAGGGGAAGGTGCCGTCAAAGGTCTCACCGGCGGGAACCATCAGCCCTCCCATTGTCCTCCACGCCTCCCCGGGACGTCGGGCAGCCGCGGCAGCGAGGGCGGTCAAGGCAAGCCGGTTGGCGGCCGGGTACCATTGCGCAGACCATGCCTGAGCGAGTCGGCTTCCGCCTTCTCACGATCGCCCTTTCGGGCCTGCTCCTGGCCGGCTGCGGCGGCTCCGCCAAGGCGCCCAGCGAAGCTGCCCCGAGCAAGGGTGGCACCGTCACCGTCGCGATCTGGCAGGAACCCAACACGCTGCATCCCTACTACGGCACGCAGACCGTCGCCACGGTGGTCTGGGAGGTGGCGATCGAAGGACTTGTGCGGCCCGATCCGGAGGGCAATTACGTGCCCGTCCTGGCCACCTCGACACCAACCCTGAAGAACGGCGGAGTGAAGGTCCAGGGAAGCGGCATGGACGTGACCTACAAGCTTCGACCGGACGTGAAATGGTCGGATGGCCAGGCCTTCAGCAGCGCCGACGTCAAGTTCACGTGGGAGTCGATCGTCAAGGACCCGAAGGTGAGCAGCCGCGAAGGCTACGACAAGATCGAGTCCATCGACACCCCGGACCCGCTGACCGTGGTCATGCATTACAAGCAGATCTATGCGCCCTACGCCAGCCGATTTCAGTGGCTGCTCCCCAAGCACATCCTCGACGGGGTGGCGGATGTCAGCAAGAGCGACTATGTCCGGCTTCCCATGGGCACCGGACCGTTCCGATTCACGGAGTTCAAATCGGCTGACCACATAACAGCCGAGCGGAACCCGAACTACCGCGAAAAGGGAAAGCCATTTCTCGACAAGCTGATCTTCAAGAGTGTTCCCTCACGCGAGGTCGCGCTCGCTCAGCTCAAGGCGGGAGAGGTCGATGTCATGTGGAATCTCCTCGAGGCGCTCCTGCAGGACATCCAGAACAACCCCGACATCAAGCTCAACATCGTCTCCAGCCCGACGGTGGAGCGGCTCGAGCTGAACCTGGCCAAGCCGGGAAACCCGGCCGATCCAAGCGTGCCCCACCCGGTCCTGGGCGATGTAAAGCTGCGCCACGCGCTGCTCCTGGCGACCCCCAAGCAGCGCTTGATCGACAAGCTGCTGGCCGGGAAGGCCAAGCCGGGCAATTCGATGCTCTCGATCGGCTTTTTCGCCCCTTCCCTGAAACAGGAGGAGTACGACCCCAAAAAGGCCCGCCAGCTGTTGGACGAAGCGGGTTGGACGCCCGGCTCCGATGGCATAAGGAGCAAGGGCGGGGTTCGCGCGCATCTTTCAGTCGCGAGCACCACGGGAGACAAGGTTCGCGAGCAGGTGGAGCAGGTTCTGGTGGACGAGTGGAAGCAGGTGGGAATCGAGCTGGAGATCAAAAACGTGCCCTCGAGCGTACTGTTCGGCTCCTACAGTCAGGGTGCCGCCCGCAAGCGGGGCAGTTTCGACATCAACATGTACGCCTCGTCCCCCGAGCCCGACCCCCACCAGGACATTGCGGGAAGGCTGGACTCGGCCAACATTCCGCGAGCCGCCAATAACGGCATTGGCTTCAACTACAACCGGTTCTCCGACGCCAACGTCGACAAGCTGATCGCGCAGGCAGGCCAGACCGCCGACCAGGAGCAGCGCAAGAAGCTCTACGGAGAGATCCTGAAAGCCTTCAACGACGCATACACGAACATCTGGCTCTACAACCGATCCAACATCGACGCCTACCGGGCGAACGTGTCGGGCTATTCGGGCAACGGCTGGGAAAACCTCACCTGGAACAGCCAGAACTGGTCAGTCAAGCGCTAGCAACCAAGACCAGATGGTCGGTTTCCTCCTTCGGCGGGTGGCCGTGTCGTTCCCCCTCCTGCTGGCCATCAGCGTCGTCAGCTTCCTCATCCTCAACGCCGTACCTGGTGGACCCCTCTCGGCCTATGAGAACAGCCCAGGGATAACGCCCGCCGACCTTCAGCGGCTGGAGCACACGCTCGGCCTTGACCAACCGCTCCACGTTCGCTATCTGAGCTGGTTCGCCCATTTCATCACCGGCGATTGGGGCTACTCGTACGCCACCCAGCAGCCCGTTCTGCAGATGATCGCGGAGCGAATCCCCAACACCCTCTACCTGATGGGAACCGTCTACGTCGTGACCCTCCTGATCGCGGTGCCCATCGGGGTGTTCACCGCCCTGCGCCAGTATTCAGCCGCGGATCACATCGTGACGGGGGTCAGCTTTGCCGGCCTCTCGATGCCAACATTCTGGCTAGGGCTTCTCCTGATCATCCTTTTCGGGCTCAACCTGCGCCTCTTTCCACTCGGCGGGATGGCCTCCGCGGGCGCCGGCTTTGACGTCCTCGACCGGTTGCACCACCTGGTTCTCCCCGTTGTCACGCTCAGCGTCGTCGGGGTCGCCCACTACAGCCGGTACCTTCGCTCGAGCATGCTCGAGACACTCGGCCTGGATTTCATCCGTACGGCGCGGGCCAAGGGAATGGCGGAACGACGAGTGGTCCTCGTCCATGCCTTCAAGAATGCGGCGCTGCCGATCGTCACGCTGGCTGCCCTCGACCTCCCCGAACTGTTCGCCGGCGCCCTGGTGACCGAGCAGATCTTCGGCTGGCCGGGGATGGGCCGGCTGTTCTGGGACGCGGCGACCCGGGCCGACTACCCGGTGCTGATGGGAGTCCTTGCCGTTTCCGCGTCGATGATCGTCTTCGCCAACCTGGCAGCTGACTTGATCTATGCCTATGTCGATCCCCGCATCCGCCTCGCCTGAGGCTGTGGCGGCCCTCGCCGCCACCCCGACAGGCGGACGACGGCGAGTCGCCGAGCGGTTCCTCAGCCACCGCGTCGCGGTGGGTGGGCTGGTGATCCTGCTCGCGCTGACCATGGCGGTGATCCTCGTGCCGCTGCTGGTCGCCTACGATCCGAACAAGACCAACCTCGATCAGATCTTCCTCGGACCGGCGCCGGGCCACCCCTTCGGCACCGACAGCCTCGGTCGCGACCTGGGCCTGCGGATGGCTCATGGCGGACGGGTTTCCCTGGCGGTGGGTGTGCTTGCCGTTGCCGTGGCGGCGTCCCTGGGCACGCTCGTCGGCGCGGTCGCCGGGTTCTATGGCGGGGCTGTCGACACCATCCTGATGCGGTTCGTCGACATGATGCTCTCGTTTCCTCGGCTGTTCCTGCTGATCCTGGCTTCGGTACTCCTCCGGGACTCGCACATCCCGTCCTTCCTGATCATCGTCGCGCTGCTCGGCGGGCTGTCATGGATGAGCGTCTCCCGGATCGTGCGATCGTCGGTGCTCAGCCTGCGGGAGCGACAGTTCGTGGAGGCGACCCGCTCAATCGGGGCGACCAGCTCGCGTGTGCTTTGGAATCACATTCTCCCCAACGCGCTGGCTCCGGTCATCGTCGCGGCCACTCTGGGCGTGGGGACGGCGATCATCAGCGAGAGCACCCTGTCCTTCCTTGGCCTGGGCATCCAGCCACCCACGGCGAGTTGGGGAAACCTGCTGAAAGATGCCCAGACCGATATGGGCAACGCTCCCTGGACCGCCATCTTTCCCGGCCTTGCGATTTTCCTGACCGTCGTCAGCGTCAACTTCGTGGGTGACGCACTCCGTGATGCGCTCGATCCCCGACACAGCCGTAATTAGAGGGAAAACGAAGCATCGGGCCGGTACCTGACGGCACCGAACCGATGAGCTTCGGTCGAGAGTCAGACGAAGAGAAGTCGAGTTAGTAGGTTCGCCGTCCGACCCGGGGCCACGTCCTGTCAAGTGGTGTA
>CAXMLP010000428.1:0-1848 GCA_964194225.1 uncultured bacterium
GCTCGCCGAGCGCGCCGGTGTTGATCCCCCCCCGCCGATCCTGCCCACGGACCAGGTCGGGGAAGCGCTTGACCAGGCCCAGCATCCCCATGACCACGTATTCGGCCATCGGAATCGCGTGGAGCCCAGCCCCGTTGGTGAGGAGGACGCCGCGATCCTGAAAGAGGGAAAGCGGCCAGCCGTTGACCCCGGCATTGACCGCGCTCACCCAGCGCAGCTGGGGACCGGCCTCGAGCAGCGGGGACACCTCCTCAGTGGGGAGGTGGGGATGAAACCACATGACCTCACATCCGGCGACCGCCGAGCGCGCGCTTGCCGCGTCGTCGTACCACGCGATCTCGATGTCTTCGCGCGCCAGGCTTTCGAGTTGGGATCGGAATTTATCCGGTAGTGCCAGTTTCAAGTGGGAGTGGGCACAAGCATAAGATGCAGAAGATTCTGGACAGCACCGCCGACGGCGCCGGCCGGGCGGGGAGGAGCAAACAGCGACCCGTGACTGAAAGCACCGACGATCTGCGCAAGGCGGCGAGGGCAGCGGCGAAGGACATCCGCAAGCTCGCCGAAAAGCACCTGCCGGCGATCCGCAAAAGCACCCGGGAGATCATCTCCAGGGACCTTCCCCGCGTTCGCCGCGAGCTTCCCAAGATGGCTGCAGCCGTGCGCCGCGAGCTGCCGCATGTCGCGCAAGCGGTGAGCCGCGAGCTGAACAGGCGCCGCAAGGGCCGCTAGCGCTAGCCGGCAGGTCGGCAAGAGCGGACTAGTCCACTAGATGGCGATCTTCTTGCCTGGGTTGAACAGGTTGTCCGGGTCGAAGAGGCGCTTTACCGCAGTCTGAAGTCGCATCTCCTCGGCGCCCAGTTGCAGGGGCAGCTGGGCGACCTTGACCAGCCCCAGGCCGTGCTCGCCGCTGGCCGTCCCCCCAAGGGCTCTGACCCCGGCGAAAAGTGTCTCCGCGGCCCGGGCGGCCGCCGCCACCTCAGCCGGGTCGCCGGCATCGACCAGGAAGCTCGAGTGGAGGTTGCCATCCCCGGCATGGCCCCAGCTGCAGGTCGCCAGGCCGCTTTCCCGTCCGACGCGGTCAGTCAACTCGATCGCCTCCGCCAATCTCTCGACCGGGACGGCGACGTCCTCGCTCATCTTCCCGCCGCGGACCGCTCTGACCGAGAAGCTCACCCCGTTGCGCCACCGCCAGAGCTCGCGGATGGCGGGTGCCGAATCGATGAGCTGGATTGCCAAAGCACCCTCGCCAAGGGTCTCGGTCAGGTCTGAGGCGAGATCGCGCGCGGAACTCCGGGTGCCGTCCGCCTCGACGATGACCAGAAACGCCGCGCCTAAGGGAACGCCGCCGGCGAGGGTGGCTGGAAAGGCCGCCGCGCTCGCCGCCAGGGCACCCTGGTCGAGGTACTCGAGGATGGCGGGCTGCAGGCCGTGCTCGTAGACTCGGCGGATCGCGGCTGAGCCGCTCGCCGTGTCCGGATAGAACGCGATCATTGGCCACGCGACCTCCGGCGCGGGGATCAACCGCAGGGAGGCAGCGACGATGATGCCGAGTGTGCCCTCCGAACCTGTGAAGAGTGCTGTGAGGTCGTAGGGAGCGACGTCCTTGCGGGTTGCCCCGCCCAGGCGCACGCGCCGGCCCCCGCTGACCACCACCTCCAGGCCGGTGACCCAATCGCCGGTCACGCCGTACTTGAAGCTGTGTGGCCCGCCGGCGTTGCAGGCGATGTTGCCGCCGATCTGCGATTGCTCCGCGGCGCCGGGGTCGGGCGGATAGAAGAGGCCATTCTCACGCGCCGCCTGCTGCACCCGACCGGTTGTGACCCCCGCCTGCACCCGCATCCGCCAGAC
>CAXMLP010000429.1:0-1809 GCA_964194225.1 uncultured bacterium
TGCCGCAGTCGAGCGGTCCGTGCGGCTCGCGGAGGCCGTGAAGACCAACTCCTTCGACTCCCTCGGCGGTCACCTCCACCCCGAGGGCGCGCAGGCAGCGCGCGGTGCTCGCGACATCCTCACCGGTGGCCACGTTCTCCAACCGGGCCGAGCCGGCGGCGACGGCATTGAGGATCAGCGCGCGGTGCGAGATCGACTTGTCACCCGGAAGCTCGACGCTGCCCTGGAGCCTCGCCGGCGCACGAACGGTCACAGAGCTCGAAGCCACTGGAGTGAATCATCGCCAATTTCCATCGACTGGCCGCCGGGGGTGGATTCGTGGCTGCTGTCTAGCTGGTTTCGCGCTCGGCAACCCAGCGTGCCCGCTTCTCGCGGGCCTCGTCGAAAAGCTCAGCGAGTCGAGGATCGCCTGCCTCCACGTGACGGCGCAGCCGAGCGATCTGGAGCTCGATGACCCGCAGCCATTCGGCCAGGTTCTCGGCGTTGGTCGCCGCGATGCCCGCATACATCTCCGAGCTGCCCGAGGCAAGCCGGGTCATGTCGCGAAAGCCGGCCGCCGCCAGGGGGCTCATCTCCGCCCAGTCGGGGGTGCTGGAGACGGCCAGCAGGTACGCCGCGGAGAGGGCGAAGGCGGCGTGGCTGACTCCGCCGACCAGGCGGTCATGGCGCTCGGCGTCCATCACCACCGGGTGAGCCCCAACTGTCCGGACCAGGAGCTCCACCCGTTCAGAGGCCGTCGTCAGGACCCACGGAGCACCGACAAAGAGATCCGGGTCAGCGGCGTCGATGCCGGCCTGTTCGCGCCCGCACATCGGGTGGCCGCCGATGAAGTCGACCCCCGCCTCGCTCGCCCACTGCCCCACCCGGACCTTGGTGGAGGCCATGTCCGTCACCAGGATTCCGCGCGGGACCTGGTTCAGCACCGCGCGCATCGCTGCCGGCGGCACGGCCAGCATCAGGAGCTCGACGCCGGCCAGCCCGGGCTCCCGGATCAGGCCTCGCTCGAGCGCGGTGGCCACCGTGGCCGGGTCCAGGTCGGTTCCCACCACCTCGATCTCCGGACGCCGCCGGCCCAGGGCCGCCGCGAAGGAGGCGCCCATCAGGCCCAGCCCAATGACGCCCAGGCGCACTACTGGGCTGTCTGGCGAACGAGGGCCCCGGTGAGCCGGCCAAGGTCGATCATGAGCTTGTCGAAGGTGGCCAAGTCGAGTGACTGGGCGCCGTCCGACAGCGCATCGTCGGGATGCGGGTGAACCTCCACGATGAGGCCATTGGCGCCCGCCGCCACCGCCGCGAGGGCGAGCGGGCTGACCAGGCTCCAGCGCCCGGTGCCCTGCGACGGATCGACGATGACCGGCAGGTGCGAGAGCTCGCGCACGAGCGGCACCGCGTTGATGTCGAGAGTGAATCGAGTGGAGGTCTCGAAGGTGCGGATTCCGCGCTCGCAGAGCATCACGTTGCGGTTGCCCTGCGAGAGCATGTACTCGGCGGCAAGCAGCCACTCCTCGATCGTCGACGACATACCCCGCTTGAGCATGACCGGCCGGCCGGAACGGCCCGCCTCCTGGAGCAGCGCGTAGTTCTGCATGTTGCGCGTTCCGATCTGAAGGATGTCGGCGTAGCGCGCCACCAGCTCCACGTCCCCGGGCGTCACCACCTCGGTGATCACCTTGAGGCCGGTCTCGTCGCGCGCCGCGGCGAGCATGCGCAGTCCCTCCTCACCCAATCCCTGGAACGAATAGGGCGAGGTGCGTGGCTTGAAAGCCCCGCCGCGCAGGATCTGGGCACCGCGGGAGGCCACGTGGCGGG
>CAXMLP010000430.1:0-2175 GCA_964194225.1 uncultured bacterium
GAGCAAGGACGGTCCCTATCCATTCGACCAATTCAAAAGGGTCGTGGAGGTGAATCTCTTCGGGACGTTCAACATGCTGAGCAAGGCCGCCCATCGGATGGCGAGCGCCGAGGTCCTGGCGGACGAGAGGGGGGTCATCGTCAACACCGCTTCCATCGCTGCTTTCGAGGGTCAGATCGGCCAGGCGGCCTACACCGCCTCCAAGGCGGCGATCCACGGGCTCACGATCCAGACCGCCCGCGACCTGGCGTCACTCCAGATCCGCGTCTGTACGATCGCGCCCGGCCTGATGGACACACCGCTGCTGGCCGGCCTGCGGGAAGACATCCGCGACCAGCTCGCCGCGTCGGTGCCGAACCCCCGCCGGCTGGGCCAGCCCGCGGAGTACGCAGCGCTGGCCTGTCACGTGGTGGAGAACGCTTACCTGAACGGCGAAACGATTCGCCTCGACGGGGCGCTCAGGATGGCGCCTCGCTGAGAATAGCGGCGCCGGTTGGCGGCCGACTAGCGAAGTCCGAAGAGCCCGGCGACTGAAAGGAAGAGCACCGCGCCCGAGCCGGCCACCCAGGCGGCTCCCTCGAGGGTAGCCTGGAGCTGGCCGAGCCGGCGCCGTCGCTGAAGGCGCGCCAACCGGGACTTCCGAGTGAGGGCGAGGCTCGCCGGGGAGGCTTCCACGACAGTCCCGACAACGTTCCGGTCTCCGATCCAAACCGCCGACCTGACTGCCATCTCTGTTCCTGCTTCTTCTGTGCCTTTTGTTTACGTTTCCGTTTGTGGGGAAACGTGATAGCTATATTAACACATAAGAGGTCCGGGCATGTCAATAATCAGCTCGCATCTTTCCTCGCCGCGGGGGTTCGCCCGGGCAGGGTCGGAGCAACTCTTTACCGGCCTGTTCCTGCCTTGTGGTCGACTCCGCGAAGGCTGGCCGGGGCAGGTTCCGGTGGTTCAAGCCTCAAGTTCCCATGGTTCCCATCCACCTGGTCAAAGAGAAGGTTCAGTCCCTGCTATTGGGGCGCCGCCCGGCGGCACTGCTCTTGATCTCGATCGTCCTGTCGACAGCCGACCCGAACCCAGCCGTCACCGGGCCGGCGAAAGTTCCCCAGGTGGCCGCTGAAGCGGTGACGCTGCCCGCGGTCCAGGTCGGCACCAGCTTCAATCCCCGCCATGCGACCTATCTCGGCCTTGATTGGAAGGATGCCTACAGGCGCCTCGAGGGGATGAAGTTCAAGGTCATCCGGATCTCAGCCTATTGGGACCAGGTGGACGAGCGCGGCTACGAACAGCTCGACTGGTTGATGAAGGAATCCCACGCCACCGGTCAGCCGGTCCTGCTCTCGGTCGGGATGAAGGGGCTGGGCTGGCCCGAGTACTACATACCCCAGCGCTTGGCGCCCAAGACGGAAGATGGCGGCGATGTCAGCCAGGACCCGGTGCTCTCAGCCGAGGTGCAGGATTTCATCTCCTCGACAGTCGCGCGTTACCGCAGCCTGCCCGAGATAGTCGGCTGGCAGGTCGAGAACGAGGCTTTCAATCTCGCCGGGCGGCATCGCTGGCACATCGGCCGGGGCCTGCTGCAAAAAGAGATCGCGGCCGTCAAGGCGCTGGACTCCCGGCCCATCGTGCTCAACGTCTTCGGCCACTTCAACATGCTCTTCGACCGGACCTCAAACAGAGCCGGGTTCGACCTTCGAAGCCTGCTCGGATTTGAATCGGATACCGCCGAAGCGCAGAGCCTGTCCCTCCTCGGCCCCGGCGAGATTCTCGGAGTCGACGTGTACACCGAGATCGGCTACCGCCTGCTGGGCCGCGAAGGTGTCAGCCATGCCGGCACCGACTGGGCTGGCAAGGCCGGCCACTGGCTCTCGGTTGCCGGGCGACAGGGAAAGCGGGCGTGGATCACCGAGGCACAGGCGGAACCCTGGGAGGCATCGATGGCCACCTATGGCGAGCCGCGGAGCACGGTCGCGGCCGACATTCCGGCTCGCTTCTCGGCGCTGCGAGGCCAGGGTTTCGGCACCATCCTCCTCTGGGGAGCGGAGTACTGGCTCTGGCGAGCGGACGCCGGTGACCGCAGCTGGCTGGATGCCGTGACTGCCCTTCTCCTCGCCAACCGCGCAGCACCGGGCCTCCTCGAGGCGGGCTGACCGGACCCGCTAGTGGACTGTAACGGTC
>CAXMLP010000431.1:0-3793 GCA_964194225.1 uncultured bacterium
GGTGCCGACCTGGTCCCCGACAGGGCGGCGGCGATTCGGTGGGTGAGGGAGCAGGCCCGGGCGGGGGACTTGGTGCTGGTCAAGGCCTCCCATGGCGTCGCGCTGGAGGAAGTGGTGCGCGAGCTGGCCGGATCTTGAAATACCTTCTCGATGTCGTCACGGTGGCGGTCAGCTTCGGGATCGCAGGGTTGCTCTTCAGGCCATTCATCGCTCTGCTTCGCCGGCAGCGAGCCGGCCAGGTAATCCAGACCGAGCTGCCCAGGGAGCACCAGGTGAAGGCCGGCACCCCCACCGGTGGAGGAATCCTCTTCATTGCGCTCGGCATCGCCGGCGGGCTGCTCGCGGTTGCCGCCGGGCATCGCGGCGGCGGCGCCATCGTCCTCGCGCTCGCGGTTGGCGGTCTCATCGGACTGGCTGACGACCTCCAGAAGTTGAAGGTCGGGTCGCTCGGCATCCCGGCTCGCTGGAAGTTCCCCCTCCAGCTCGTCCTGGCTATCCCGGTCGCCGCGCTCGTCCGCAACACGCACCAGTTCGGCATCCCGTTTGACCTCGGCTGGGCCTATTGGCCGCTTGCCATCGTCGCCATCGCGGGCTGCGCCAACGCGGTGAACCTCAGCGACGGCATCGATGGCCTCGCCGCCGGACTGGCCGCGATCGCCTTCGCCGGGCTTGCCCTGCTCCTACCGGGGGCTGTCAGCGGCGAGCGGGCGGTCGCCCTGACCGTCCTCGGCGGCCTGCTCGCCTTCCTCGTTTACAACCGCCACCCGGCGCGCGTCTTCATGGGGGACGCGGGGTCGCTGGGACTTGGCTACGCGCTGGCGGCCATGGCGATCGCACAGGGAATGGTGCTGCTTCTCCCACTGCTCGGATTGGTCTTTGTGCTCGAGACACTCTCTGTCATCATTCAGGTGGCCTACTTCAAGGCCACCGGCGGGCGCCGGGTTTTCAAGATGACCCCGATTCACTTCACGTTCCAGCTGGAGGGGTGGTCCGAAAACCGCATCGATGCGGTCTTCTGGACGGTCGGTGCGGCCGCCGCGCTGGCCTGCGCCGCCATCGCTCGCCCTTGACGCGCTCGCTGGTCATCGGCCTTGGCCGCAGCGGCGTCGCCCTGGCCCGCTTCCTGGTGGACCGCGGCGACGAGGTCGCCGTCTGCGACACGCGAACGGTGGAACAGCTGACCACCTTTGTCGGCCGTTTGCCGCGGGCCGCACGGACCATCCTCGGCGGCTACGGCCACGAGGTACTGGCCGGGTGCGACGAGGTCTATGCCAGCCCCGGCGTGCCCTGGAACATACCGCTCCTGGAGTCGGCCAGGGCGGCCGGCATAAGGGTGTCCAGCGAGATGGACCTCTTCTTCAGGCACTGCCCCGCACCGATCGTCGGAATCACCGGTACGAACGGCAAGACGACCACGACCGCCCTCACCGGAGCGGTGCTCAGCCGCGGGGCCCGGCCGGTCATGGTGGGCGGAAACATCGGCGAGACCGTGCTCGACCGCCTGGCCGAGGTCACCCCCGAGCACTGGGTGGTCCTCGAACTGTCCAGTTTTCAGCTCGAATCGATTGAACGGCCCCGGGCCGCGATCGGGGTGGTGCTGAATGTGACGCCGGATCATCTCGACCGGCATGGCAGCTTCGCGGCCTACGTGGCGGCCAAGGCCCGCCTGGTCGAGTACCAGGAGGAGGGCGACTGGGCCGTGCTCAACGGAGCTGATCGCGTCTGCCGGGGCCTCGCGTCGCTGACGCGGGCGCAGGTCGCCTGGTACGAGCTGGAGCCGGCACCGCCGATGCCCGTGCCGGGCGAACACAACCTGATGAACGCGCGGGCCGCTTCCGTGGTGGGCCGGCTGGCCGGCCTGACGCCGGCCGACATCCACGCTGCGATCGCCGGGTTCGAGGGAGTCGAGCACCGCCTGGAGCTGGTCGGGGACTGGTCAGGCGTGCGCTGGTACAACGACTCCAAGGCGACCAACCCGGACGCCGCGCTGGTCGGGCTGCGCTCGTTCGGCGAGTCGCCGGTCATCCTTGTCGCGGGCGGCCGGGGCAGCGGCTTCGAGCTGGCGGAGTGGCTGAGCGAGATCCGGCGCCGGGCCCGGGCCGTGATCCTGATTGGCGAATCGGCCGAGGTGCTGGAGGCGGAGCTGGTGGGTCACCCGGCGGTGCGCCGGGCGGCCAGCCTGGTGGAGGCGGTCGCGGTCGCCGCCGACCTGGCCAGACCTGGCGACGTCGTCCTGCTCAGCCCTGGCTACAAGAGCTTCGACTCTTTCGCCAGCTTCGAGGACCGCGGGCGCCAGTTCAAAGCCGCCGTGCACAGCCACCATGGGCCAGCTGGGCGGTCCGGGATGGCCGGGGAGGTCGGCTGAATGGCACTGGCAGTCGAGAGGCAGGGGCGGCCAACCCTTCGAGCCCGCCTGCGCGCGCGCGACCAACTTGCCGAGCAGGATCGCTGGCTGCTGCTCGTGACCGTGCTCCTGACCGCGGCCGGGCTCGTCTTCGTGCTCAGCTCCAGCCAGGCGCTCGCCTATGTCCAGCACCGCACCTCGCTCTATTACTTCGAGCGCCAGCTGCTCTCGGTCGGGATGGGTGTGGTGGCGTTGCTGGTGCTGATGCGGTTCGACTACCACCGGCTGCGCAACCTGGTCGGCCCCGGCGCGATCGTCGTCACGGTGATGCTGGTGCTGGTCCCGTTCGTTGGCGTGCAGGTGAATGGGGCGCGCCGGTGGTTCGGGGCCGGCCCGATCGTCATCCAGCCCACCGAGCTGGCCAAGCTCGCCTTTGCCCTCTTCATGGCCGCCTGGGTCGTCAAGCGCGGCGAGCGGCTCCGTGAGCTGGGCAACGGTTTCGTGCCCTTCGTCATCCTCCTGATCGGCGCCCTCAGCCTGGTGATGGTGGAGCGAGACCTGGGCACCGCCCTCGTGATCGCCGCCATCATCATGTCCACCTTCGTCGCCGGCGGCGGACGCAAGCGACACCTCGCCCTGCTCTTCATCGGCCTCGGCTTCGCCGGCTGGCTGATGATCGTGCTCGAACCCTATCGAGCGGCCCGGTTGGCGGTCTTCGCCAACCCCTTTGCCGACCAGCTTGGCGCCGGCTTCCAGACGACGCAGGCCATCTACGCGCTCGGGTCGGGCGGCCTCTGGGGCGTCGGGCTCGGTCACTCGGTCCAGAAGTTTCTATGGCTGCCGGAGGCCCACACCGACTTCATCTTTGCCATTGTCGGAGAGGAGACGGGCCTCGTCGGAACCACCGCCGTCCTGCTCGGCTTCATCTTCTTCGCGGCGCGCGGATATCGCGCCGCGATCCGCGCGCCGGACCGCCTCGGGTTGGTGACCGCCACCGCTCTCACATCCTGGATCACCTTCCAGGCGCTGATCAACATGGGGACGGTGACGGATACCCTGCCCGTCACCGGGGTGCCGCTCCCGCTGATCAGCTACGGTGGCTCGTCGGTCGCCACCACCCTGGCGGCGATCGGGGTGCTGCTGAACATCGCGTCGCAGGGGACGCGCCAGACGCTGTTGGACACTCGCCGGAGGACCGATGCGACTCATGATCTCGGGCGGCGCGACGGGAGGCCACCTGATGCCCGCCCTCGCCGTCGCGCGGGCCTTCCGCGCTGAGGAGCCGGGAAGCGCGATCCTCCTGGTCGGAAGGGCGGGCGGCCCGGAGGTCACGCTTGTGCCGGAGGCCGGCTTCGAGCTTGCCACGATCGCGATTCGCGGTCTCAACCGTGACGCGCTCCTGCCCAACCTGGCGCTGCCCTACGTGCTCCCGCTCGCATTTGCCGAAGG
>CAXMLP010000432.1:0-1606 GCA_964194225.1 uncultured bacterium
ACCCTGTATATTCCGGGGAGGATGGGCCAAAAGGTGAGAGTAGCGGTGGCGGGCGCCAACGGGTATGCGGGCATGACCCTCGTGCATCTCCTGAGCCGGCACCCCGAGGTCCAGCTGGCGCAGCTCGCCTCTCGCTCGTACGCGGGTCGCGCCTTCGCCGAGGTTTTCCCCCTCCTGGATCTCGAGGGGGCCTTCATCGCGGAGCCGGCTGCCGGGGAGGTGGACGTCGTCTTCTCCTGCCTGCCCCACAACGTGGCTGCCACCAAGGCGGCGTCCTGGCTCGACGCGGGAGCCCGGATCATCGACATGAGTGCCGACTTTCGCCTCCATGACGCGGCCCAATACCCGAGGTGGTACAGCCAGGATCATCCATCTCCGGAACTCCTGAAAAAGGCGGTCCTCGGTCTGCCGGAGCTGCACGCCGCGGAGCTGCCGGGAGCCGAGCTGGTGGCCGTTCCGGGTTGCTACAGCACTGCCTCGATCCTCGCGCTGGCGCCGGCCGTGGCGGCCGGGCTGGTCGGGTCCGACGTCGTCGTCGACGCCAAATCGGGAGTCAGCGGCGCCGGCCGCTCGCCAGGCATGGGCGTCCACTTTTCGGAGGTCAATGAATCCCTCGGCGCCTACGCGATCGCCGGCCACCGCCACCTGCCCGAGCTGGTGCAGGAGTTGGGGGTGGTCGGGGGCCCTGCGGGGCCACCTCGCGTCACCTTCGTGCCCCACCTGGTACCGATGACCCGAGGGATTCTCGCCACCTGCTATTTCGACCGGGTCGGTTCCGCCGCCGAGCTGGAGGAGGCCTACCGCGAGTTCTATTCTGGTCACCCCTTCACGCGCGTCGTCGCCCAGAGCCCAACGACCAAGCTCGCCAGTCACACCAACCTCTGCCTGGTCAACGTCGCCTCGCAGGGGGAGAAAGCGGTGATCACGAGCGCGATCGACAACCTGGTCAAGGGCGCCTCGGGCCAGGGAGTCGAATCCTTCAACATCGCCTTCGAATTCGATCGCCGGCTGGGATTGGAGGGCCAGATCCAATGGCCGTGACCCACCCCCGCGGCTGGCGGGCAGGCACCGCCGCGTGCGGAATCAAGGCTTTCACGGCCGGGGCGAGCGCCATCCCGGGGAACCAGAAGGACGACCTGGCCGTGGTCTACAGCGAAAGGCCCTGCGACGCCGGGGGCGTGTTCACGACCAACCGGGTCAAGTCCGCCACGATCGTCATCGACCAGCTGCACCTGCGCCAGAATCGCGTCCAGGCCGTGGTGATCAACTCCGGCAACGCGAATGCCTGCACCGGCGCCCAGGGCTACAAGGACGCTCTCCAGATGGCCAAGCTGACCGCTGACCGCCTTGACCTCGATCTCCCGCAGGTGATCGTCAGCTCCACCGGAGTGATCGGCCGCCCGCTGCCCATGGACACGGTGAAGGTGGGCATCACCGCCGCCTGCCTGGACATGAGGGTGGAGAACGGGCCGGGCGCGGCGCGCGCCATCATGACCACCGACACAGTGCCCAAGGTCGCCGTCGCCGACGTCGAGATCGGCGGCACCGAGGTCCGCATCGGCGGCATGTGCAAAGGATCCGGAATGATCCACCCGAACATGGCGAC
>CAXMLP010000433.1:0-3319 GCA_964194225.1 uncultured bacterium
GTTGAAGAGCACGTCGATCCGGCCGTGGCCCGCGTTGACGGTCTCCGCCAGGCGCTCGCACGAAGCGGGGTCGGTGACGTCAACATGGGCGGCCGTCACCTCGCCCTCCGCCAGGCTCACGGTCTCGGCTGCCGCCGCGTCGTCAACCTCCCCCACGATCACCCGCGCCCCTTCACGAGCGAAGAGGAGGGCGGTGGCGCGGCCGATGCCGGAACCGGCGCCCGTCACGATGCAGACCTTGTCTTTGAGCCGTTCTCCCATGGCACCTATATTGGACTGCGCATGCCGATCTTCACCGAGGTGGGCGGCCACCGCCGCGGAATGAATCGTGGATAATTTCGACCTCAGCGCATTCCGCTCGAGCGACATGGTGCTGCTCGGTTCTGGCATCCGCCGCGCCACCGTCGGCGCCGGGACCCTGGAGGACGCCTGCCGGCGGATCGTCCACTACCTGCACGAGAGCCTGCGCAATCCCGATGACCAGCGGCCGGACTGCGTCCTCGTCCGCTTCTACCGGACGATCAACCACGATCGCCTGCCGGCGGAGCTGCAGGAATATACCGCCGCCGCGCTCCGGCCGGACCGGCCCCGGCCGGACATGAAGTGCCTCACCCTCATGGCGACGGCGGGCGACCGGCCGGATTGGAATTCGCGCCACACCTCGGCCGGCCACCGCGCAATACCGCTGCCCAGTCCCGAGGCGGTCGAGCGCCTCCCGATGGTCTCGCGGCTGGTCAACCAGCTCGGTCTCAAGGTCAGCGATCTGCTGGCTGGGGACCTGGGCCCGGTCCTGCCGGGGCACCGGCCGACGAGTGTCTTCCACGTTGCCTGGGCAGCCGGCAGCCGGTACATCCCGGAGCAGGAGAATTTCGTCAAACCCTTCGGCGTCTGTTCAGCGGTCGGCTTCGGCGGTCCCCTGACCAGCGGGGATCTTTTCGCGATTGTCCTCTTCTCACGGACGGCGGTTCCGGCACAGACCGCTGAGCTGCTCGGCTATCTCACCAGCGATGTGAAGATCGCGATGGGCCGGCACGCCAACGGCGAACTGTTCGACGCGCCCCTGCCAGCGCCGCAAGCCAAACGGGGGTCCGAAGCGGCCAGCCGCCCGTTCAAGAACCGGCCTTGAACACAATGGAGCGTTAGCCTTCGCAAACATGCGCCAAGCTTTGAGCAGACGGCCGGCCCCGCGATTGGTGCTGACCGCACTGGCGGTCGCGATCCCACTCTCCCAGCTCGGACATTCGCTCGCCTATCTCGTCCGGTATGGCGGCGTTGCGGTCGTACGCCAGGGCTCGGGTGCACACGCCTATTTTCCGGCGGCACTCGAGGCGGCGGGCTCAGTGCTCGGCTTCGCACTCTTGGCAGCACTTTTCCTCATTGCGGCCGGGAGGCTGATGACCAGCCTGCGAAGCGAGCGCCCCCTGGTCGGGGGGTGGCCGCTGTGGCCGCTTGTGGCGGTTCTCTTTGCTGTTCAGGCAGGAATCTTCCTGGGCCAGGAGTTGCTTGAGGCCAACCTCAACGGCCTCCGACCGGATGCGCCTGGCGGGCTGGCCGCGGGCCTGCTGTCGGGTCATCTCCCGGTCGCTCTGGCCGCAGCGGTTGGGCTGCGCTGGCTGTCGAGTGGTGTCGCCGAAGCCGTCAACGCTCTACGTGAGGCCGGCTCCAAACTCCGGCTTCGGCGGGGTCGAACAGTGTCGCTTGCGTCGTGGCCGGCAGGCGGCCAACAGTCGCCGGCCGGCGGGCGCGCCACCACCTGTCACGAGAGAGGACCACCCCGCCTTCCCATCGTCTGAGCAATGTTTGCATCGAGGTCTGCTTCGGCCTCGTATTCAATTGACAAGGGAAAGGCAACAAAATTGACACGCAATCGAAATCTCATCATTGTCGGCGTCGTTCTTCTGTTCCTTTTGATCGGAGGCTTCCTGGCCTTCAGAGGCGCCGGAGGAGGCGGCCAGGCGGTGGCCATCGACATCACCGTCAAGGGCGACTCGATGGACCCCGGCGCACCCTCGGCAAAGCAGGGTGACCGGGTGACCATGACCATCACCGCCGACGCGAAGGAGGAGATCCACCTGCACGGCTACGACCTGAAGTTCGAGGTCGACAAGCCGGGCGGCAAGGTCACCCGAACCTTCACAGCCGACAAGACCGGCGTCTTTGAAATCGAAATCGAGGGCAAGGGGAAGCATTTGGGCGACTTCACGGTCAGCCCATGACCCTCGGCGGCGTACTGCTCCACGGGTTTGGGCAGCGTTACGACCTGCCCATCTCGCTCGCCATCTACCTCTTCGCGGCGGGAGGAGTGGTCGTCCTTTCGTTCGTGATGGTCGTGCTGCTGGCGGGAGAGCGGTTGGGGGCGGCGGCGGTCGCCTACCCCACCCGCCACCTGGCCATCTTCGACCGTATGGCCAGCTCGGGACTGCCTCGGCTCGTCGGCGGCACGATCGGTGTGGCTGCCCTGACCGCGGTGATCAGCACCGGCATCTTCGGCCGCCAGCAGCCCTTCCTCAATCCAGCCGAGTACCTCGTCTGGGTCTATTTCTGGGCCGCGGCGGTCATTCTCAGCGGGCTGGTTGGCAACTTATGGTCACTGCTCAACCCGTTCGCCGCGCTCCACTCGATCCTCGCCCGGCTGCTGACCCTGCCCCCGGCCCGCCAGCTGCCGGCACGGCTCGGGATCTGGCCGGCGATCGTGGGGTATTTCCTCTTCGCCTGCCTGGAATTGACCTCAGGGGTGGCCAGCCGGCCGGCCCTGCTCGGCGGCATCGCCCTGGCCTACACCGTGGTGACGCTGGCGGGCATGCTGACTTTCGGCCGCGACGAATACCTGGAGCGAGCGGAGGGGTTCACGGTCCTTTTCGGGATCGTTGCCCGTTTTGCGCCGATCGAGGTGACCGCCGATCGAAGCTTCCCGCGACAGGTCTGGCTGCGCCCCCCGGGCGCGGGCCTCCTCCGCAACGAAGCCGCCGGTTGGGACCGGGTGGTCTTCATCGTGCTGATGCTCTCGACGCTGGCGTTCGACGGCATCCTGGCGACCCCGGTCTACCGGACTTTCCAGGGGGTCGCCGGACCCACGCTGGCGGTGGCCGGCGGGCTCGCCACCCCGCTGCTCAAAACGATCGGCCTCCTCCTGCTCACCGTGCTGTTCCTGGCCGCCTTCACGCTGGTGATGCGATTCGTGATGTGGTTCGGCTGGCCACAGCTGGGCTCGCCATTCGCGCGCTTCCAGGGAGTCCCCAGCGGCCAGGCGCTGAGCGCCTTCGCGCTGACGCTGGTGCCGATCGCCCTCGTTTACAACGCCGCTCACAACTACACCTAT
>CAXMLP010000434.1:0-2850 GCA_964194225.1 uncultured bacterium
CCCGCCGCTTCCGGCCGGCGACGAGGTCCGACTTGGTGTAGACCACCAGCTGGGAACGCCCCTGGGCGATGTCCGTGACGGCGGCGAGCTTGGCCCGCAGCTTGGCGAGGTCAGCTGGAGAGGAGGCATCGACAACCAGGACCACAACCCGGGCCCGGTCGATGTGGCGCAGGTACTCGTCGCTGGGGATCTCGCAGAGAATCACCGGCTCGCCGTGCTCCCCGAACATCACGCCAAGCTCGGGCCGCGTCGTGCTGTGGGCGTAGGGCGCGATCTTGGGGCGTGCGGCAGTGAGCTCACTGAGCAGCGTGCTCTTGCCCGAGTTGGGCAGCCCCACCAGGGCGACGTCGATGTGCAGCCGCAGCTCGAGCCGAAGGTTCCGCTCCTCACCCGCCTCACCCGGCCCAGCCGAGGTCGGGGTGCGATTGATCGAGCTGGCGCGATGGATGTTGCCGCCCCCGCCCAGCCCGCCTCGGGCCACCACTGCCGTGTCGCCCGGTTGGGCCAGGTCGGCGAGCAGGTCACCGGTGTCGGCATCAAAGGCGAGCGTGCCGGCCGGCACGTCGATCGTGACATCGGCACCGCCCCCACCCCCCTTCCTGCCGCCGGCGCCCGCAGTTCCCGACTGGGCCTCGATGAAGGGCCGGCCGGCGACCCGGCCCAGGTCGGCGCGGCCGGCCGAGGCAAGCAGGATGACGTCGCCCCCCCGCCCGCCGTTGCCGCCGTCGGGGCCGCCACGGGGCTCGAACGGCTGAGCCCGAAAGGAGGCGGAACCGCGCCCGCCTCGGCCCGCTCGGACGCGCAGGGTTACCTGGTCAGTGAACAGGGGAATCGACTCGCTGGCAGCGGGTGGCGACGGTCTCCGGGGCGGGCGGCCCCGGCTTCACCGGGTGGCTTCGGGCGCGGGGACGGCGAGCACGCTGGCCCGCCTGCCGGACTTACCGGTTCGCTGATAGACGACCTGCCCCGCGACCAGGGCGAAGATCGTGTGGTCGCGACCCTCGCCGGCACCGGCTCCGGCGGTGATGTTGGAGCCGCGCTGCCGGACCAGTATCGAGCCGGCCGTGACGATCTGCCCGCCGTAGACCTTGGTGCCGAGATTCTGGGCATTCGAGTCGCGGCCGTTGCGCGACGAGCCGCCGCCCTTCTTATGTGCCACTCAGCTCTTCTCCGCGGCCGGCTTGGCCACCGCTTTCCGGGAGCGCGGGGCCTTGCTCGCTGCCGCCTCGGCGGGAGCCTTGGGCGAGCGAGACTGGCTCTTGGGGCGCGCCTCCGCGCGGTGATCACCGATCGCCAGGATCTCCAGCGCGGTGTAATCGGCGCGCGCGCCCTTGTGCACCCGCACCCGCTTCTTCGACTTGTAACGCAGCACGTCGATGCTGGGTCCGCGCGAGTGGCGCATCACCTTGACCGTCACGGCCAGGTCGGCCACGGTCGGGTTGCCGATGTGAAGCGTGCTTCCGTCGTCATGCATCAGCACCCGGTCAAGTTTCAGCTCGGTGCCGATGTCATCCTTCAACCGGCCGACCAGGATGTGGTCACCGGCGGCGACGCGGTACTGCTTGCCTCCGGTCACGACCACAGCCATGACGGAGCGTTTGGTTTCGGGCACGACGGGAGATTGTATCATCGGCCCGCCGCAGCGCAGCTCGGCGGCCGCGGCTACCGCGCGTCGAGTGCGGCGGAGATCAGGCCGACGCCCAGGCTGATCCAGGCAAAGGGTACGACCACACCCCCGTAGAAGCGCCCGGTGAACAGCGCTCCCCGGAAGACCAAATTCACCGAGATGGCGACGGTGACCGCCGCCGCCCCCACGACGATTCCCGCGAATCGGAGCACCTCGAGCGGCGAGTCGGAGCCGGGGGAGAAGAAGAGCGACGCGAAGAGGCCGCAGTAGGGGAGCCAGAGCAGCATTCGAAGGCTCGAGAAGCCGGCGCCCTCAGCTCCCGCCGGACGCCCCGCCCCCCCGGGCAGACCCTGCGGCGCCGTCTCGGGGATGAGATGGAGGAGGGCGGGCAGGCAGAGCAGATAGAGGATGCCGCAGGCCACCTTGACGGGGAGGGCGGGACTGAGGGTCACATAGCCAAGGGTCTGGGGCTTGAGCGTCTGCGGTATCACCGCCGGCACCAGCAGCGCGACCAGCCAGGCCAGCTGAACGGTCAGCATCAGCCGGGGGTCGAGCTCCCCCCTGCTCCAACCCCAGGTCCACAGGATCCAGGCCACTCCGACCAGGGCGATCGCAGCAGTCAACAGATTGCGATTCCCGGGTGGGGTCGGGCTGTAGGGCGCGGCCAGCTGGATGGCGGCGAGCGCGGCCAGGAGGGCTGCTCCAACCGAGTGGAGCGGGAAACCCCGCCAGGGTCGCGCGTGGCGGAGGGGGGCGAGCACCCGCCCCGCGGCCGGGCGCAGCGAGCGCCGGTCGGGGAGCAGCAGCCAGGCGGTGGCGATCTCGAGAAGTATCCCCAGCCCAGCCGAGGCCACCAGGCCCGGGTAGATGAATACCCCGGCGGCGCTGAGGCCGATGTCGCGCCAGCTCATCAGCGCGCGCCAAAGAGGCCGAGGAGCGCGCTCGGGTAGAGGCCGAGGGCAAGATTCAGGACCAGCAGCAGCGCCGATCCGGCGAGGACTCGACCGCGGGGGCGGCCGATGGTCCGGGCCAGCTTCACCGAGAGGGGCAACCAGCTGAGCATCGCCACGACCATGACGAGCGCGATCGGCCAGGCCACCTGGGAGGCTCCCCGCAGGATCAGGAGCCGGGCCGTGAAGCCGACGAACGGAGGCCCACCGGCCAGGGCAGCGGCAAGGACGATCGTCAGCAGGCCGGCTCGCGCCGGCGGCTCGGCCCGGACC
>CAXMLP010000435.1:0-3336 GCA_964194225.1 uncultured bacterium
CCCGCCGGTCCCCGAATATTCACCCTCGGTGTTCTCGCGAATGAACACCATGTCGACATCGTCGGGGCCCCGGCCCGCAAGGGGACTCTTGATCCCCGGGAGACAGCGCACCGGCCTCACATTGACGTACTGCTCGAACGCTTTGCGAATGGGTAGGAGCAGCCCCCACAGGCTGAGATGGTCGGGCACGGTGGGCCAGCCGCAGGCGCCCAGGTAGATCGCGTCAAAGGGCTGCAGGATCTCGAGAGCATCCGCCGGCATCATCCGGCCGGTCTGCTCGTAATACTCGCTTCCCCAGGGCAGCTCCTCGAACTCCAACCCCTCGGCAGCCGCCTCCATGACCCGGATCCCGGCGGGGATCACCTCCTTCCCCACACCATCGCCGGCGATCACAGCTATCCGAGGCATCGAAATGAGAATACGGCAAGGGAGCGCCCTCTCCTGCCCGCCCCCTTAACCGGGGTGGTTGCCGGCCGGCGCCGAGGCGGGGATGCTCCCGGGCATGAAAGCACTCTCCTTTCGCCACCCCTGGATCGACGCCATCCTCGCCGGCCGCAAGACGATCGAGGTCCGGACCTGGGCCACCCGCTATCGGGGCCCCCTCCTCCTCCACGCGTCGGCGGCCTGGGGGGTTTCAGAGCGCACGGCCGCTGCGCGCCTGCTCCTCCCGCCCCCAGAGCCGCGGACCAGCGGGGCGCTGGTCGGCGCGGCCTTCCTTTCCGATTGCCGGAAGGTCAACCCGGAGGATTGGGCAGAGGCCGGGCTGCCGCCATTGGAGGGCCGGCTCTTTGCATGGGTGATCAGCGAGACGGAGCAATTCGAGCCGATACCGATGCGGGGCCAGCGAAGGCTCTTCGATGTGGACGATGCCCTCCTGCCGACTACTCTCACCCGGAGATGGGCGGCAGCTATGACGTGATCGTCGCCGGTGTGGGCGGGATGGGCAGTGCCGCGGCGGCCCATCTCGCCGAGCGCGGCCATCGGGTATTGGGCCTGGAGCGGTTCTCCATTCCCAACGAGATGGGAAGCTCGCACGGGGTCAGCCGGATCATCCGACTCGCCTACTTCGAGCATCCCGCCTACGTTCCCCTCCTGCGCCGCTCCTTCGAGCTCTGGCGCGACCTCGAGCGCAGTTCCGGGCAGCGGCTTCTCCACATGACGGGGTGCCTTGACATCGGTGCCGCGGGGAGCCGCGTCTTCGAGGGAACCCTGCGGTCATGTCGCGAGCACGGGCTCGTGCACGAGGTGCTCTCGGCGGCCGAGGTCATGGACCGGTTCCCCGCCTACAACCTGCCGGAGGGGCTCGAGGCGATTCTCGAGCCTGAGGGTGGTTTCCTGCTCCCCGAACGCTGCATTGAGGCGCACGCCGCCTGGGCGCGAGCGGCTGGTGCCGACCTCCACGAGCACGAGGCGGTGACTCGCTGGGTGGAGGTGCACGATGCCGTGCGGGTCACCACCGATGTAGGCACTTACGAGGCGCGGCACCTCGTGATAAGCACGGGTTCGTGGGCGGGCAAGCTCATCCCCGCGCTGGCTCCGATCCTGCAGCCGGAGCGGCAGGTGCTGGCCTGGCTGGAGACTTCCGCGCCGGCGCTCTTCGAGCCGGAAAGATTCCCCGTTTTCGTGATGGAGGTGCCCGACGGCACCTACTACGGCTTTCCTCTTTTCGAGGCCCAGGCCGGGTTCAAGCTGGGTCGATTCCACCACCGCCACGAGTCCGTGGATCCCGACACGCTCGAGCGGCGGGCGGGGACCGCCGACGAGGCGGTGCTGCGAGGATTCGCGCGCAGCTACTTCCCGGCCGGGGCCGGCCCGGCACTGGATATGCGGGTGTGCATGTTCACCAACACCCCGGACGAGCACTTCATCATCGACCGCCTTCCCCAGGCTCCCGCGGTGGTGGTCGCGGCCGGATTCAGCGGCCATGGCTTCAAGTTCTGCAGCGTCGTGGGCGAGATCGTCGCCGACCTGGTAAGCGAGGGCCGGACCGGCCACGACATCGAGCTTTTCCGGGCCACCCGCAAGCCTTAACCGCAAACGCGGGGGAACGGGGGCCACTCGCTGTTAAGATTCCCCGGCCGAGAGCGCCTCCGGTTGAGAAAGAGTGGCCAGTTGCATTCCCTGAAGACGTCTTTGAAACGAGCACTCGCCCTCGTGCTGCGCGCCGGGACATCGGCCCTGGGACCGCGCGGCAACGTCCTCGACCGTGTCCGGTTCCTGTTCCTCCTCTTCTTTGTATTCAATGCCGCGGTCAGCGCCTTCCTTGGCCTGCGCGGCCCCCGCCAGGACCTGACCCAGCTGATCGCCTCTTACTCGCTCACCTATCTGGTGCTGTACGCGGCGCGCGGCTACTGGAAGGGCAGGTTTCCGCTCTTCATGGATGTCATCGCCGCCGCTGCTCTTTTCGGCTCCGGCCTGGAGGTCAGTAACGCGCTCCGCCTCTACCTTCTCTTCTACGGCGTCCTCCTCTATCGCTCTCTCTTTGGGAGTGCCTGGGGGGTGACTGCGATCACGTCGATGTTCCTGACCGCGCTCCTAACCTCCGTCGCTTTCGCGAGCCAGGGAAATCCGCAGCAGCCGCTGATTGTCGCCCAGGTCCTTGTCAACGTTCCCGGCTTCGCCGCGGGAGCGTGGTTGCTGCACCAGGTGAAGGTGACCCTCATGGACTACATCGAGGCGCTGCGGCGCGAGCGGGTGCTGACCCGCTCTGCCGACGAGTTGGTGGCAGCCGAGAACCTGGAGGACGTCTACCGGGCCGGAATCGACGGCGCCGTCGGCCTTGTCGAGTCGGTGGCCGGCGCCCGGGCGGCGATATCGATCGGCTCCGCCCGGACTCAGCGCCAGGTGGCCGCGGGCCCGCCGGCCCGCCTCCTGAGTATCGCCGAGGTCAAGACAAGCACCCTCCCCCCCGCCCTGCAGGGGGTCCTGACCGGGCTGCGCCCGATTCGGATGCGCCTCGAAGGGTCGCCGCTGCTGGCGGGGCGCGAGGGAACCGAGGGCGGGACCTTCACCGGCTTCGCGGTGGCGAGCCCGCTGACGATCGAAGGCAAGCTGCGCGGCTTCATCGCCGCCGCCGGCGCCACCGCACTGCCGAAAGGGGTTGAGGACGGTCTCGGCCGCCTCGGCTCGAGCGTCGCCCTCGCGCTCGAAAGGGTGAACCTCGCCGAGGACCTGCGCCGCTCGACCGAGAGCCTCAAATCCTCGGAGGCGCGCTTCCGCTCACTGGTTCAGAACTCATCTGACGTCATCACCCTGCTCGATGAGCAGGCGCGGATCACCTACGTCACCCCGGCCGTCGAAAAACTGCTCGGCTACCAATCCGGCACACTGCTTGAC
>CAXMLP010000436.1:0-1674 GCA_964194225.1 uncultured bacterium
GAGTTATAGGACCGACTTCGGCTACTGACCCGCCTGGGCGCCCTCGCCGTACCTGGCCCTGAGGGCCCGATGCAGAATCTTGCCGGTGGCCGTCCGGGGCATCCTCTCCTCGCTGATGAAAGCGATCGATTTCGGACGCTTGTAGCCGGCCATCCTGTCCTTTGACCACGCTATTAGCTCCGCCTCGGTGGTGGTCATCCCATCGCGCAGCACGACCACGGCGTGCACCGACTCCCCCCACTTGCTGTCAGGGAGGCCGATCACGGCGACGTCCTTGACGCAGTGATGTGAGCCCAGAATGTTCTCGACCTCTGATGGGTAGACGTTCTCCCCGCCGGTGATGATCATGTTGAGCTTGCGGTCAACCAGGTAGTAGTAACCCGCCTCGCGACGGGCCATGTCGCCGACCGTGCAGTACTCACCTTGGAATGCCTGGGCGGTCTTCTCGGGCAGGTTCCAATAGCCGTCGAAGGTGTACGGGGTGCGCGAATAGAGCTCGCCAACCTGCCCTTCAGGCACCTCCCGGCCATCATCGGAGAGGAGCCTGATCCTCGCTGAGCCCGTGAACTCGCGGCCGACCGAGCCAAGCCTGGTCAGCTGCTCGTCAGGGCGGAGAATCGTCACCCAGCCGGCCTCGGTTGAACCGTAGAGCTCGAAGAGCTGCGAATTCCTGAAGTACTCGGTGATGCCCTCCTTGGTATCCCTACGTGCGGATGCGGAGGAGATGAGCAGGCGCGTCACCCGATCCACGTTGTACTTCTGCTTAATGGCGTCGGGCAGCCCGAGCATCATGATGTAGTGCGTCGGCACCAGCGACGTGAAGGTGAGCCCCTCCTCGGCCAGCGTCAAAAGCAGATGTTCAGGGTCAAGACTCTTCCTGTCGTACACGCAGCAGCTCGCACCGCAGTACGCGAAGGCCGCAAAGAAATAAAGGGAGTTGGCGTGACACATGGGCATGACGAGCAGGGCCGAGTCATTGCGAGTGAAGCCGAAGTCGAAGTCCGTCACGAGCGAGAGCAGCGCGGCGCCCTGATGGCTCCGGATTGCGCCCTTGGGATGGCCGGTCGTGCCGGATGTGTAGAGGATCGCCCAGGGATCCTCGGGACGGACGGGCTCGATCGGTTCGTCGGGGGCGCCGCCGGCCAGGAACTCCTCGTAGGCCGTGTAGCCAGGCCGCGACGCACCAGCCAGGAGGATGTGGTTTGACTTGAGCCCGGGTAGATCGGAGCGGACCTCCTCGATCCGCTCGACAAGGTCCTCCTGGACGATCAGCGCCGCCGCGCCGGCGTCCTGGATGATGTAGCGGATCTCGACGCCGATGAGGCGAAAATTGATCGGCACGGCGACCAGACCGGCCTTGGCGGTCGCGACGTAGATCTCCAGCCACTCGACGCAGTTGTACGCCAGGATCGCCACCCGATCGCCCTTGCGCAAACCCAGCCCGAGGAGCGAGTTGGCCAGCCGGCAGGAGCGTTCATTCCACTGCCTGAAGGTCATTGAGCGGGTGAAGTCTCGAGCTCCGATCCGGTCGGGATAGAGGTGTGCGTTCGCGCTCGCCATCTCGCCGACAGTCAGCAGTCGCGTCATGGGCCGATCACGACACTCGGCCGCCGGCCTTCCCTCCGCCGCCTGCCTCAGCCGCTATCGCGAAGCGTTACTCGGACGGGCTGCTAG
>CAXMLP010000437.1:0-14704 GCA_964194225.1 uncultured bacterium
CGATTACGAGGAGCTGCCGGCGGTGCTGGACCCGATCGAGGCGATGCGACCCGAATCTCCCCTCGTCCTTCCCGAGCGCGCCGAGGGCTTCGACGACGCCTCAGTGCACGGCGGCGGCGGAGCCGAACAACCGGAGACTGCCAACCGGCCGCGCAACGTGAGCTCGTCGGCGCAGAACCGGCGCGGGGATGTCGACGCGGCGCTGGCTCAATCCGATGTCGTCGTCGAGGCCACCTATCACATGCCGAGCGCGCACCAGGGGTTCATCGAGCCCCACGTGGCGGTTGCCCAGGCGCACGCCGGCGAGGTTGAGATTTGGACCCCGACCCAGGGAATCAGCTTTGTCCGAGATCACGTTGCGCAGTTGCTCAAGGTTCCCCTCGCCAGGGTCCGCGTTCACTCAATGCCCGTCGGTGGGGGCTTCGGCGGCAAGGTGGTGCTGCTCGAGCCGCTGGTGACGCTGGTCGCCCGCCGCTCAGGCCGGCCGGTCGCGCTGGCGCTGACCCGCAGTGAGGAGTTCCAGGTCGGCCGCCCGGCCCCCGCCTCGATCTTTGAAGTCAAGCTCGGGGCGAACCGGGATGGCCTGCTCACAGGGCTCAAGGCGCGGATGATATGGGATAACGGCGCCGCCTCGGGCTGGCATGGCGGGCTCGCCGCCGGCCATCTCGGCGGCCCCTACCGGCTGCCCGCCTACCTGATCGAGAACCTGGAGGTGGCGACCAACAAGACTCCCTCCGACGCCTACCGGGCGCCCGGCGGCACCCAGGCCTACCACGCCCTGGAGTCGGCCATCGACGAGCTGGCTGGAAAGCTGGGTATCGACCCGATCGAATTCCGGCTCCGCAACGCCAGTCGGGAGGGTGATCCCAAGGTCGACGGCACCAACTGGCCGCGGGTCGGCTTTGTCGAATGCCTGGAGGCGGCCCGCCAGCACCCGCTCTACACCCGCCCGGCTCAGGCTGGTGAAGGTATCGGCGTCGCGGCCGGCGGGTGGGGTGGCGCCTTCGGTCCCGCTGCGGCCAATTGCCGGGTGGAGTCTGATGGGACGGTCACCCTGCAGGTGGGCTCGGTCGACATCAGTGGCTCCGGCACCGGCCTCGCGCTGATCGCAGCGGAGAGCCTGGGCGTGCCCGTGGAGCGGATCCAGGTCGAGCTGGCCGACACCGGCAGCGCGCCGGTTTCGCCCGTCTCGGGGGGCAGCGCGATCACCTACAGCGTCGGTCCGGCGGTTCAATCCGCCGCATTGGACGCTCGGCGGCAGCTGCTGGAGGCTGCTGCCGACCAGCTCGAGGCCGACGCCGCCGACCTTGACCTGATCGACGGCGAGGTCCGGGTGAAAGGGGTTCCCGACCGGAAGGTGGCGATCGGCGACCTCGCCTCGGGCAGCGGCAAGCACCCCCCAATCTATGGTCAGGGGCGCGCCACCATAGAGACCAACTCACCCGCCTTCACCGTGCATATCGCCCGCGTCCAGGTCGATCGGGAAACAGGCCTGTTCAAGGTGCTCGGCTACGTCGCGATCCAGGACGTCGGCCGCGCGATCAACCCTCCCGAGATCGAAGGCCAGATCCAGGGTGGCGCTCTGCAGGGCATTGCCCGTGCCCTCGGTGAGCAACTCCACTATGACCCGGCGGGCCAGCTCCGGACCGGTAGCTTCCTCGATTACGAGATCCCGACCGTCGACCAGGTGCACGACATCGAGGTGCGGATCCTCGAGATCCCTTCCCCGCACGCACCGCTCGGCAGCCGGGGGGTGGGGGAACCGCCGGCCGTGCCCGGCCCGGCGGCCATTGTCAACGCGATCGCCGCCGCCACCGGGGTGCGTATCCGCCGGCTGCCCGTCGAGCAGCACCTGCTCGTCGGATGAGGGCGGTCGTCGCCACGCGCCTCGGCGGGCCCGAGGTGCTCGAGCTCCAGGAGGTGACCGAGCCGACAGCGGGAGAGGGCGAGGTGCTGATCAGGGTGCACCGGGCGGGGGTCAACTTTGCCGACCTCGCCTCGACGCGAGGAACCTATGCGCAGGCGCCCCCGCCCCCCTTCGTCCCCGGCCTCGAGGTCAGTGGCCACGAGCTGGGCAACGGCCGGCCGGTCATCGCGATCGTCCCTGCCGGCGGTTACGCGGAGGTGGTCGCCGCCGACCGGCGCTTTGTCTGGGACGCGGCAGGGATGGATCTCGACGAAGCCGGCGGCTACCCGCTGGTCGCGCTGACCGCGTTTTACGCCCTTCGCCACGTGGCCCGGCTGGGCAAGGGTGAGACCGTGCTCATCACGGCCGCTGCCGGCGGGGTGGGGAGCGCCGCGATCCAGGTCGCCCGCGCGCTCGGCGCCGGCCGTGTGATCGGCGTCGCCAGCACAGCGGAGAAGCGAGAGCGCGTCAAGGCGCTGGGCGCCGACACCGCGGTGGGCTACGACGAGCCACTGCCAGGCCCGGTCGACGTGATGGTGGACATGGTTGGCGGGCCGACCTTCGCCGCGGCCGTGAATGTGATGGCACCGTTTGGCAGGATGGTATTCATCGGGTCGACCAGCGGTCAGGTGCAGCAGATACCCAGCGTCGGCGACCTGCGGGTGCTCGGCGTGGGGGTTTTCCCATTCAGCATGGGGGCGCTGCGAGCGCGCCATCCCGACCTCTATTCGCGGACTGTGCCCGAGGGACTCGACCTGATCCGAAGCGGAGCCGTGCGACCGCCGATCGGCCAGGTGCTGCCCCTGGAGGAGGCGGCTCAGGCCCACCGGCTGCTGGCGAGCCGGGGCACGATGGGGAAGTTGGTCCTATCGGTTTAGTTCCACCGGCAACAGGCGGCGCGCTCCGGGCTGGGATAATCGAGCCGTCTTGACAGATAGCGGCCAGTACCAGGTCCTCAACCCCGCCGGCAAGCTGCGCAAGGGGGCCAAGCCGGCCCTCGACGAGGAGTTCATCCTCGAGGGCCTGCGTTGGATGATGTTGAGCCGGGCCTTCGACAACAAGGCCACCGTGCTTCAGCGCCAAGGCCGTTTCGGGGTTTTTTCCCCGGTCCTCGGCCAGGAGGCCAGCGTGGTCGGCTCGGCGCTGGCGTTTGACCCACGGATCGACTGGCTGGTGCCGCAATACCGGGAGCTGCCCGCCTACCTAATGTGGGGATTCCCCCTCAGCAAGCACATCCTCAATTTGAGTGGCAACCCGGTCGCGGGGCGCATCCCCGACGACCTGAACATGCTGCCGACACAGGTTTCGCTCGCGGCCCAGCTACCCCACGCAGTCGGCCTCGCCTGGGGTCTCCAGATCCAGGGCAAGGAGGGTGTCGTGCTCACCTATTGCGGCGAGGGTGCGTCTTCGGAAGGTGACTTCCACGAGGCCTGCAACCTGGCGGGCGTGGTGAAGGCACCGATAGTGTTCTTCCTCCAGAACAACCAGTGGGCGATCTCAACACCTCGCCATTTCCAGTCGGCGGCGCGCCACTTCGCGGACCGCGCCGCCGGATACGGTTTCGAGGGCCGCCTGGTTGACGGCAACGACCTGCTCGCCGTCCACGAGGTAACTCGTGACGCAGTAGCCCGCGCCCGCTCCGGAGAGGGCCCGACGCTGATCGAGTCGGTGACCTACCGGATGTCCTTTCACAACACCACCGACAACCCCAGTCGCTACCAGGACCCGGCTGAGCTCGAGGAGGCACGGGGGCGGGATCCGATCAAGCGTGTACAGGCCTACCTGGCAGAGCGCGGGCTCTGGTACGAGGATCGCGAGCGCGAATTCTCGCAGTCGGTTGACCGCGAGATCGACGAGGCTATCGCTCAGGCCCAGCAGGCACCCCCGCCCCAGCCGGCGCAGATCTTCGACCATATCTTCGCGGAGCTGACGCCACGCCAGGCGGCGCAGCGGCGCGAGCTCCTGGGCCGGTGACATCACGGCCCAGCTGACCATCATCGAAGCGATCCGGGCGGCTCTCCTGACGGAGATGGAGAGAGATGAGCGAGTGATGGTGCTCGGGCTCGACGTGGGCCGCCTGGGGGGCGTTTTCCGGACCACCGATGGCATGATCGAGAAGTTCGGCCGTAAGCGCGTCTTCGACACTCCCCTGGCGGAGGCCTCGATCATCGGCTCGTCGATCGGCCTGGCCATCTCCGGCCTGATCCCGGTCGCGGAGATCCAGTTCCTGGGCTTCACCCACCAGGCGTTTCACCAGATGGGCGCCCAGCTCGGCCGCTACCGGTACCGCTCACGGGGCAGGTACCCGCTGCCGGTCACGGTGCGCGCCCCGATGGGAGGGGGCACGAAGACCCCGGAATTCCACCCTGACGCGATCGAAGCCCAATTCGTCCAGTCGCCGGCGATCAAGATCGTGATGCCGGTCACGCCGTATGACGCCAAGGGCATGCTGATCGAAGCGATCCGGGATCCCGACCCGGTCCTCTTCATCGAGCCCGAGCGGCTCTACCGGAAGGGGCGCGGCGAGGTACCCGACGAGGCTTATACGGTGCCGTTCGGGCAAGCGCGGCTCGTCCGGGCAGGTGAGCACGTCACGCTGATCGCCTGGAGCGCAGCGGTGGAGGTCATCGAGCAATCGGCGGCCAAGCTCGCCGAGGAGGGCATCTCCGCGGAGGTGATCGACCTTCGTACGCTGGTCCCTTTGGACATCCAGACCATGGTGGATTCGGTTGTCAAGACCGGTCACTGTGTCGTTGTCCACGAGGCACCGCTATCGGCTGGTTTCGGAGCCGAGGTGGTGGCCACCCTCCAGGAGGAGGCGTTTTATTCGCTCGACTCCCCCATTGTTCGCGTCACCTCATACGACACCCCTTACCCGCCGGCTTCCATGGAGACTGCCTGGCTCCCCTCCGTGGGACGGGTGGTTGCTGCTGTCAAGAAGATGCTGACGGCGTGATGACGCTGCCGTTTACATTTAGCTTGCACTAATACGCATAGCCTCTTGAGGCTCCGGACCGTTACTGACGCAAATGTTGCGTGCAGTCGGATTCTCGCTCTTCGTTGCCGGTGTTTTCATCACATCGGTGAGCGTCGCCCTGGCCGATGCGCGGGCCGGTGGCGCGATCTTCCACACGGCGGGACTTTCGGCGGCTGCCAACCCCGACGAGCCCGGACTGCTCCCCGCCGCTGATCCGGCGGTCGCCGCCAGTTCACGACTCGTGGCCACCCCGCGCCCGACACCGGTTGCCGCTCCCTTGGCGCCCGAATCAGTTGCGGTTCAGCCCCCTGCGCCGGTAGCCGTTCCAACACCCGCCACGACACCGCAGGTGGTCGCGGCGCTGACTCCGCCTGTGACGCCTGCGCCGGCTGCGGCCCCGACACCGGCCGCGACCTCCGAGCCGACCGCAGTGCCCATACCGACCGTGGTGCCAACACCAGCCGTGGAGGCGACGCCGGCCGCTCCGCCCGCGCCGACTCCCGCGCCGCTCATTCCGACTCCCGCTCCGCCCGCCCAGCCGCACCTCGAAGTGCTGGCGCAGTCGGTGAACCAGGTCGTGACGCAGAGCGCCGGCCGCGTGAGCGTCAGCGTTGTGGAGCTGGGCGGGCCGGTGCCCCAAACATGGTCACTCAACGGATCCACCCAGATGACCGCGGCCAGCACCTACAAGCTGCCCGCCCTGATGGATGAGGCAGCCCTGATCGCCGCCGGTCGCGTCACAGCCCGCGACCAGCTTTGCTACACGCCGGACCAATGGGAGGACGGTTGGTTCTCCGATTACCAGGATGGCGCCTGCTTCTCGCGCGCCGACATTGCCTATCGAGCCGCCCATTTCTCGGACAACACCGCCGGCCACATGCTCGTGCGGGACCTGGGTGGGGCGGGCGCACTCAATGCCTTCGCCCGGGCGGATGGAGCCAGCGCCTCTTCCTATTTCAACGGCAACACGACGACGTCCGACGACCTTGCGCAGCTCTGGGCAGCCGAGGCCCGGGGCCAGATCGGCGGGGCCGCCGCGCAGTCCTGGCTATATCCGCTGCTCACCCACACCGCTTTCGAGCAGGGCATTCCCGCCGGCGTGCCGGCGAGCGCCACCGTCGTCCACAAGACCGGCCAGCTCGACCCGCTGGTTGCCGACGCGGCGCTTGTGATGGGGAGCAGGAACGGACCATATGTCATCGTGGTGATGACCGACGGGCCCGGTGGTGACGAGGGCTGGGCGCTCACTAGCAGGATCTCGGCGGCGGTCTGGCAGTACGAGCAGACGCGCTAGCCCGAAGGCGTCTGCCCCGACCTCGACCGCCCTTCGCTACGTTATTTAAGGTGGAACTGGATCCGGAAAGTCGTGCTCTGCTCGTGACCGCGCGCATCGGCATGCTGGCTCTCAACGCGGGCTCCCATCCGCTGGTCAATCCCGCAGCCTTCCACTTCGGCGGTGATTCGGTCTGGATGACCACCTCGCGCCACGCGGTGAAGGTTGCTCTCGCCAGGCGAAGCCCATCAGCCAGCTTTCTCGTCGACGGCGGCCGCCACTGCGTCCTTCTGGAGGGCGACGTCGAGGTCTACGACCCCCTTTCGATACCCAGCCAGGTGCGAGCCGTGATGGAGGGCCCCTCCTTCTACCTGAACCTGGCGGGTTATGCCCTCAAGAACGTCGGCTTCATCGGGGGCTACCTGCGTGATCTTGCCGGCATACCCGGTGATTGGTGGCCTCAGAACCGCACCGTGATCCGGCTGCGCGCCCACCGGGTCTGGGCACTGCCCTCGGTCCCCTCTTCGCCGGCCGATGTCGTCAGCGTGCCGGGCGTTCCTGCCGGGGTCCGCCGTTCCCTCGGCCGGGTGCCTGTGGCGTACCTCTGCACCGTGGTGGACGACGTGCCTCTGATGGCCCCTGCCCGCTGGAGTTCTAATGGGGCCCTGTCACTCGTCATCGGTGTCGCCGGCTTCCTTGGCATCTCCAAGCAGGGATCCGGCGGGGTTGTGATCGAGTCGCACCATGCCTATCGGGCGACGCGGATGGTCGGGGCCTATCTGCGTGGCAGGTTCACCCAGGAGGCTGACGCCAAGCAGAAGATCCAGGAGCGATATGGATTGGAGACGCGTCCCACGGGAATGGGCCTTGAGTTCGAAGCGGCGAGGGCCACTTGGTGGCGGGGGTTCGACGTGCGGAGTTCCGCGGTGGAGGCTTCGGTGAAGGCTCCCGCCGAGGGCTGACCGGGGATCACAGTCCGGCGGGCGAATTGACTCCGGAATGTCGGCGCACCGTCGTCGTCATGTCCGGGTCTCCACCTGCCCCTTGCCGTATTCGATAGGGCGTGAGACCGTGTTGCCTTTGATGGGCAGTCCCCAACTCCACTTCGGTGCCGGCGACGGGTCGTCGCGCCTCTTCAGCGCGCTGAACAACCTGGCCCTCGCCGCCAGTGCCGGGCTCGAGACTGACGAATTCGCTCGGGCGACCATCGAACATGCCGCCAGTCTCATCCAGGCCGACGCCGCAATGCTCTATTGGTACGACCCCGCCACTGAGATGCTCGCCCTGCTCGCGGGCAATCTCTCCAGGCCGGACCCCGCCTTCCGCCAGATCAAGCCGGGGGAGGGGGCCGTCGGCCAGGCCTTCCTGACTGGCGAACCGGTGCTGGTCGAGGATTACGGAGCCTGGGAGAGCGCCCTGCCCTCGCTCGTACGCCGCGGCGTGCGCAGCTCGATGGCGGTGCCGCTGAAGATCCGTGAGCGGCCGGTCGGGGCGCTGGTGGTTGGCCGTTTTGACACCCATATCTGGGGGCCGAATGACCTTGACCTGCTCAAAATGTTCGCCGCCCAGGCGGCCCCGGTGATCGAAGCGGCCCGGGTCGGACGCGAACGGGACCTGCATGCGGAGCGTTTTCGTGTGCTGCACGAGCTCGCCGTGGCAGCCGGTGGGGTGCTCGACCTTCACCAGCTTGCCCGGCTGACGGTCGACCGCACTCGCGATCTCGTGGCCGGCTGGAGCGCTACGTTGGTCTGGTTCGAGCAGGACGGCAAGCTCAGGGTCATCAGCGATAACCATCCCGAGGAAATCCCCAAGCTTCGGCTGGAGGCCGGCGCAGGCGTCAGCGGTCAGCTCGCGGCGACCGGCCAGCTGGTCGTCGTGAATGACTATCCAGCCTGGAAGCACAACGATGCCTGGGCGGTCAAGGCGGGGGTGCGGAGCATCATCGGGGTTCCACTGAAGGTGCTCGACAAGAACGTCGGGGGCCTCCTGGTCCGCTCTGACGAGCTCAACCATTTCAAGAGAGAACACGAACAACTGCTGCCTCTGCTGGCCGCCCAGATCGCTCCCGCACTCCATGCCGCGTGGCTTTCGGCTGACCATGAGGCCCAGGCCCGGCTCTTCCGCGCTCTCCACGAGCTGGCGGTGGCCGCCAGCGGCACCCTCGAGCCGTCTGAACTTGCCCGCATCGCATCCGAACATTGCCGCGACCTGCTCGATGTGGACGGCACCGTGATCCTTCGGCATAACAGTCCAATGGACACTCTCAGTCCCCTCCATGAAGTCGACAGGGACATGGTCGACCCCGCCACCGATGTCACCGACGGTGCCATCGGGCTGGCCTTCCGAGAAAGGCGCATCGTTGCGATCGATGACTACCCGGCGTGGGCAAGCCACCTCGCCGGCCCCGCCGAGCGCGGGCTGGCGTCCGCCCTCTGCATCCCGCTGATGTCAGGCGAGGGACCGATCGGCGTACTCGCGGTTTGGACCAAGCAGCCTCGGCGTTGGACGCCGCGTGAAAGGGAGATCGTTTCCCTCGTTGCCGCGCAGATCAGCCCAGCTCTCCTTCAGGCCAGCATCGCCAAGGAACGTGAGGAGCAGGCGGAGACCCTGCGCTCGCTCCACGAACTGGCGATCGCCGCCCATGGGGTGCTCGAAGCGGCGGTGCTCGCCGCCGTTGCCAGCGAAAAGGCCTGTGAGCTACTTTCCGGCTCGAGCTGCGTCATCCAGTGGTGGGACGAAGGCGCGAAGGCCCTGCGCAAGCTGAGCGACAGCGAGCCGAGCATGGTCATCGGAGAGCTCCAGCCGCCCGACTCGGGGGCACTCGGCAGAGCGTTCGCCGAAAGCCGCGCGATCGCCGTCTCCGACTACCAGAATTGGGAGCACGCCCGCACCAACGCACTGGCAGGCGGCGTCAGGAGCATTCTTGCGGTCCCACTACTGGTGCAGGACAGAACCGTGGGGTCGATGGCGGTCCGCTTCAATGAGACGCGATCCTTCGACGAGGGAGACGTGCGCCTGCTGTCTCTTCTCGCCGCCACGCTGGCTCCTTCACTAGAGGCTGCGCGGCTCCACCAGCACCTGGTTGCATCCGAGCGCAACGTGAGAGCGATCTTTGAGACCGCGCCGATCGGCATTGCCCGCCTCGACGCCCGGCTGAACATCATCGAGGTAAATCACCGCGCCGAAGAGCTCAGCGGTCATCGCTCCGAGGACCTGTGCGGCCGCTCCGCGCTGCGTGCCCTGGTCGGCGGGGGCGATCTCAGGGGCGAGATGACTGAGATCGTCAACGGCCGCCGCGACCAGCTTCGCTTCGAGCGACAACTGAGCCGGGCGAACGGTGACACATTCATCGCTGATCTCACACTCTCAGCAGTGCGCGGGCCGGACGGCGAGCCCGAATTCTTCTATGTGATCTTCGACGACATCACGGAACGCCGCCGCGCCGAGGATGCTCTCCGTGAGAGCGAGGGACGCAAGAGCGCCATCGTCCAGTCGGCGCTCGACTGCATCGTCGCGGCCGACGATGCCGGCCGCATCATCGAGTTCAATCCGGCCGCCGAACGGACCTTCGGCCGCCGGCGCAGCGACGTCATCGGAGAGGTGCTCTGGGACCTCATCATTCCCCCTGCCCTGCGGGCAAAGCACGACCAGGCGCTGGCGGCGTTCGGCACGGTGCCGGATAAGCTGCCCCGGCGCCGTCTCGAGACGATCGGCATGAAGGCTGACGGCAGTCAGTTTCCGATCGAGCTCTCAATGGCCTTCTTCCAGCAGGAAGGGCGAACCATGCTCTCGGCGTCAATCCGGGACCTTTCGGAGCGGGTCCAGGCAGAGACGATGCGTCAGGAATCCGAGGCGAAGTCGAGGTTCGTGGCGGCGATGAGCCACGAGCTCCGCACGCCGCTCAACTCCATCCTCGGCTTTTCACAGCTGCTCACCAGCCCCGGCACGGGAGACCTGAACGAGCGGCAGGGCAGGTACGTCGGCCACATCGAATCCAGCGGGCGCCATCTTCTGGCCCTGATCAACGACGTGCTGGACCTGAGCAAGGTCGCCGCCGGCCAGATGGAGGTCGAGCTGGAGCCGATCGAGGTGGGGCCGATGATCGACGAGGCCCTGAACCAGCTCCGCCCCATGGCGGACGCCAAACCGCTGGATCTGATCAGAGACCCGGGCCCCGCCATCTGGGTTCGCGCCGACCGGCGCCGCTTCCTCCAGGTTCTCCTCAACCTCCTGTCGAACGCCGTCAAGTTCACCCCCCCCGGGGGCATTGTGCGGATCGCGGCGACCCGGGCCGGCCGCCTGGCGGAGATCACTGTCGCCGACACCGGACCCGGCATACCCAGGAGAGAGCAGGAACGGATCTTCGAGGAGTTCACCCAGGTCGAGCGGCCGGGCGGCGTGAGCGCCGAGGGCACCGGCCTCGGTCTGTCCCTCAGCCGGCGGCTGCTTGAGCTCATGCGCGGGACGATTCGCGTCGAGAGCGTGATGGGAGCCGGCAGTCAATTCACCATCTGTCTGCCCCGCGTGCGGCCGGCCGACGTCGCGGACGCCCGGCCCCTCCTGCTCGTCGTCCAGGGTTCTGTGGCCGACCCCGACCTGCTCACCAGGCTCGACAACGGCGCCTACCGCGTGATGGCTACCGGCACGCCGCGGGAGGCCGCCCAGATAGCGCGCCGGCGGAGGCTCTCCGGGATCATCATCGGCAGCTCGGTGTCGGAAAGCGACGAGGGTTGGCTGCGCGAAGCCCTCAAGGATCATCCCCGAACCGGCTCGGTGCCCATCCTCTCGGCTGCCGTGGCCCTCCATCCAGGAGTGCTGATCAGTGCCTGACCTCGGCCGGCGCCAGCCCACCGTTCTCGTGGTGGACGATCATCCGCTCAATCTCGAGCTGGTCGAGGCCTGCCTGCTCGAGGTCGACTGCCGCGTCGTCACCGCCCGCAGCGGCCCAGAGGCGCTGGACATCATCAGCCGCCAGACGCCCGACCTGGTGCTCCTCGACGTGATGATGCCGGGGATGGACGGCTACGAGGTCTGCCAGCGGCTGAAGGCGACCCCCCAGGGCCGGCTCCTGCCCGTTGTCATGGTCACCGCGCTGGGGCAGATCGCCGACCGGGTAAGGGGACTGGAAGTCGGTGCCGACGACTTCATCGTCAAGCCCCTGGAGCGGGTTGAACTGGTCGCCCGCGTCCGCTCGCTGCTGAGGGTCAGGGCCCTCTACGAGTCCCTCGACGACGCCCAGCGGACGATCTTCGCGTTGGCCCGAGCGGTCGAGGCGAAGGAGAGCTTCAACCTCTCCCACACCGAGCGAGTCGGCTTCAATGCCCGCCTGCTGGGGGTCGCGGCCGGACTGACCGGGTCCTTACTCGAGGACCTCGCCTGGGGCGGCGTCATCCACGACATCGGTAAGATCGCGCTTCCCGATTCGGTCCTGCTCAAGCCGGGCCCACTGACGAGCGGCGAAGCGGAGATCATGCGAACCCACGTGGTGATCGGCGAGGAGATCGCGCGACCCCTGCGGACCGCCCATGACGTGCTGCCGATCATCCGCAACCATCACGAGCGGATGGACGGCACCGGTTACCCGGATCGCCTGGTCGGTGAGGCGATCCCGCTGTCGGCCCGGATCGTGGCCATCGCCGATGCCTACGACGCCCTGACCAGCGACCGGCCGTACCGCCGGGGCCTCAGCCACAACGACGCGGTGGGGGCTCTCAAAGCCGGCGCCGGCAGCCAGTGGGATCCTGAGCTGGTCAAGCTCTTCGTACCCATCGTCACCAGCCGCCAGGGCGAGGTCGAGGCAGCCGCCGGATAGCATTCGGCCATGGCTCGCCTGGCCGCCATCGCCGTCGCCGCCGTCTCGCTCGAGTGGGTCAGAGCCCTCGTCGAGCGAAGCGCGGGACCCGTGCCCACCATCGCGGTCGGCGGGCTCGCCCTGAGCCTGGTCGCCCTCGGGTGGCGTCCCGCCGCCCTCGGCCTGGGCCGCTCTCAGCTGGCGCTGCGAATCCTCGGCGGGCTGGCGCTGGCCGGTGTGCTCCTCCTGCCGGCGGCTGTTCGCTGGCAGGGAGCGCCGCTGCTCCCGCCGCCATTGGCGCTGTCCGCAATCGCAATTTCCCTTGGGGAGGAGCTCGCCTTCCGGGGTGCCCTCTTCGGGGCCCTGGAGGCGGTCTGGGGGCCCGTGGCGGCCGTCGTCGGGAGCTCGTTGCTGTTCGCGGCGGGGCACCTGCTGTCGCATCCCCCCAAGTTCGTGCTCGTGGTGCTTGCGGTGGGAATCCTCCTGGGCCTCTGGCGGTGGGCGGCGCGTGACCTGGTGGGACCGATCATCGGTCACTCCCTGGCCGACCTAGCGCTGTGACCCGCGGCCGCCTTGCGCTGGCGCTGCTCGCCCTGGCCGCCGCCTTCTACTCGGCGGTGGCGTTCCTGACCCCGCCTGGCTTCTTTGAAGGCTTCTGCCCGCCGATCGACTACCGATTCGTATCGCCGCCGCCGCGAGCGGGCACCAACCACCAGCCGGCCGCGGGGCACGGCGAGGTCAAGGTCCTGAATGGGGTTGTCAACCCCGGCTATGTCGCCACCGCCGATCCTAACCCCCAGGCTCAACTCAGCTTCGCGCCGGGCGCCTTTGCCCCGCCGGGCGATGGCTCTGCTCGAGTGACCATCGACATCAAGCCGCGGCGGGACTTTCCCAAGCCGGTCGGTTTGACCTTGGTCACCAATGTCTACGAGATAACCGCCTCCTCGGCCCTGGTCAAGCCCGCCAATCTCCGGCTCCTCTATTCGACCCTGCTGCCCGCCCCGGGTGCGATCTACGTGAGCCGTGACGGAGGGCCGTGGCAGCCGCTGCCGGCCACCTCGAGCACCGCCGCCAGCGGTTGCACCGACGTCCTGGCGCAGATTTCTAGCACCGGCCTCTATGCCGCCGGCTTCAGCAGCGCGAATACGAGTGGCCAGGTTTCGAGCGCTCCGCGCATCGGCGGCGGTCAGACGCTGCCGGTGCTGGTTGCGCTGGTGATCGTGATCGTGGTGCTGGCGGGGATCCCGCTGGCGGTTGTCAGGCGCCGCCGGTTGGTGGATCCTGGTGCCGATCAGAAGGGACCGGGTCAGGATCAGGGCGGTCGTACTTGATCGCCTCGAAGAGCGATCCGCACCGACCGCATCGATATTGGAGAGTCATCGCCTGGGTGCCGAAAAGCGAGATCACCTCGCCCGCGCGACTGGCGCAGAAAGGACAGCGAGGGGGCGTTCGGGGTAGCTCAGAGCTGCTTTTCGGTGCTGCCACTGACGACGCCGAAGCGCCTCTCCTCCAGGCCGCGCAGCATATCGAAGGTCCTCTCGTCGATGGCACCGGTGCGAATCCGGCGCCGGCGCGCATCCCACCGGGTCCAGTCGATATTGATGCTGGGTTGCGGCTGTTCGAGGCGCTCGGCAAGCTTTCGCCGGAGTGGCTCGCCCTCCGGGCCGAACCACTCGAAGGCCTCCTCCCAGGCGCGCTCGACGGCGGGACAGGGCCCGATCTCGCGCAGCCAGCTGCGGCCATGCAGGAAGTGATACCGCTCCTCATTCAGCATCTTGCGCAGCCGGGTCCGGAGAACCTCGACCTCGCCCTCCACGAGGGACTCGATGACGAGGGTGAAGGCGGTGTCCAAGATCGCATTGGCGGCGACAAACTGCGACCAGTCGGTCCAGGGCTCGTCGAAGAAAGCCACGTTGAGATAGGCGGCGGGATCGGTTTCGCGTTCCGGCCCGCGCGGGTCAATCCCCAGCTCGGGCAGACAGCCCGCCAGGACACGGGAGTGGCCGAGGTCGTCGAGGCCCATGGCGGCGGCAGCGATGTCCGCCTCGAGAGTCGGGGTCGCGCTGCACCACTCCGCGTAGCGAAGCCCGAGCAGCTGTTTGCAATCGGCGAGGGAGAGGACGAGAAGAGCGACGCCGTCGGGGCCGGTCATTCCTCGCCCGGCGCCAGCACGGTGATGACGTCCTCTCGCGGCACGATGATCATCTCGACCCAGCGCTCCTCGTCATAGGTCGCCCGCGCGTAGGACTGGGCGATGTCGTCATCGGGGGCCACGACCCGGCCGACGTGACGAAGAGCGTCGATCCTCGCCTTGCGGGCGAAGACCTCGTACTCCCGGACCCGGCGGTGGATGCGCGTCATGGTCATACGGCCAAGCCCCACATTTCAAGGGCGTCGCGGCCGGCCTCGGTCAGCCGCTCGCTGCTCCAGGGCGGGTCCCACACGACCCGGATCTCGACGGCGTCCACGCCGGGCTCGGCGAGCAGCCTCTCCCGTACGTCATCGAGGATGAAATCGGTGGCCGGGCAGCCCATTGCCGTGAACGTCAGGTCGACGCTAACGGACCCGCCGGTAACAGTGATTCCGTAAATCAGGCCGAGATCGACGATGCCGACTGGCATCTCAGGATCCTGGATCTCAGCCAGGGCAGCCCAGCAGCGCCCTTCGAGCGTCGTCACCCCTGCCGGGATTTGCGAAGCTTGTGGTAGGACTCCTGGAACTCGGCGACCATCTCGGCATTGCGCGGACCGCGGGCCC
>CAXMLP010000438.1:0-2666 GCA_964194225.1 uncultured bacterium
AATTTAGCGCCCGCGAGCGGCCGGCATGTTCAGGGGGCGCGTCCTTCGCGAATCCTGCCCAGCGCGGCCCGAAGCTCGGCGGCCTTGCCCTCCTCCTTGGCGACGATCTCCGCCGGCGCGCGTTCCCGAAAAGCGGCGTTGCCGAGCTTCAACTCGACCTTCTCCAATTCAGCCTCCAGGCGACCCAGCTCGGCGCTCCGCACCCCGGCCGGCGCGGCGGCCGGCAGTTCCAGGCGCGCCTCGCCCCAGGCCAGCGGCTGCGCGGCTGAGCCTGCTTCGCCCACCATCTCGACACGGGCCAGACCGGCGACCAGCCGGCTGGTCTCAGGGGTCATCACCTCGCCGACCCACAACCGGCCACCGGCGGCGCCGGTGCGGCCGGCCTGGCGGGCGGCTCGAATCTCCTCCACGAGGCGGATGAGAGCAGCGAATTCCGCCTCCACCGCGCTGTCCGTCAACGCATCGACGGGCTGCGGCCAGGCGACTCGGACGAGGAAATCGCGATCCCCTGGCAGCCGGTGCCAGAGCTCCTCGGTGATGAATGGCATGACCGGATGGAGCAGGCGGAAGAGTGTGTCGAGGACCTGGATCGCGGTCGCGCGGGCGACCGGATCGCCGTCTCGCAGCCGGGCCTTGGCGGCCTCCAGGTACCAGTCGCAGAATTCGTGCCAACCGAATTCATAAAGGGCATCGACCGATCTCTGCATCGCATAGCCCTCGATGCCCTCGGTGACCTGCCTGGTGACCGCCTGGAGCCGTGAGAGGATCCAGCGATCGGCCATGTCGAGCTTTGCCGGGGAGCCCGGCCCGGGGCCGGCGGACACTTCCGGTCGCTCCGCCGCCGAGAGCACGAGCCTGGTCGCATTCCAGAGCTTGTTGGCAAAGCCGCGAAAGCTCTTGATCCGGCTCTCGTCGTAACGGACATCCTGGCTCGACATGCCGACCGCGACAGCCCAGGCGCGGAGGGCATCGGCACCGAAGCGTGCGATCGTGTCGCGCGGATCGACCCCGGTGCCCAGCGATTTGCTCATGCGCCTGCCGTCGGCGGCCTGGATGGTCGCGTGGATGATGACGTCCCTGAAGGGCACGTCCCCCATGAAGAAGAGCCCGGAAAAGATCATCCGGGTGACCCATAGATTGATGATGCCGCGGTCGGTCGAGTTGAGATCGGTCGGGTAGAAGTGGGCGAGATCCACCGTCTTTTCTGGCCAACCCAGCGTGGCGAAGGGCCAGAGCGCCGAGCTGAACCAGGTGTCGAGAACGTCGGTCTCCTCGCGGAGCTCGGTCGCCCCGCATTGGGGACAGGCGGGCGGCGCGTCGACCGCGGCGAATTGGTGCCCGTTCGCGCAGTAAAAGACCGGGATCCGATGGCCGAGCCAGAGCTGGCGGCTGACGCACCAGTCGCGGATCCCGCGCAGCCAGTCGAGGTAGGTGCGCTCATATCGCTCCGGATGCCAGTGGATCCGGCCCTGTTCGCTGGCCTGGATCGACATTGCGGCCAGCTCCTTCATCCTCAGGAACCACTGCTCGGAAACGAGCGGCTCGAGGACGGTGCCACAACGGTCGCAATGACCGACCTCGTGGGAGTAGGGCTCGGTGCGGACCAACGCCCCCTCCCGCTCCAGATCAGCGACCACAAGATTTCTCACCTCCGCGGCGGGAAGCCCGTGGTACCGAGGAAGGTCGGGCACGTTCATCGAGCCGTTGGGGTTCATGCCGTTGATGATCGGCAGGCCGTGCCGTTCACCAATCTCGTAGTCGAGGGGATCGTGTCCGGGCGTCACCTTCAGCGCGCCCGTCCCGAACTGGGTCTCCACCGCCTCATCGGCGATGATCGGGAGGCGCCGCCCGACCAGCGGGAGAATTGCGTGCCGTCCGACGAGGTGGCGATAGCGCTCGTCACCGGGATTCACGGCGACCGCGCTGTCGGCCAGCATCGTCTCCGGCCGAACGGTCGCGATGGTCACGAATTCATCGCCGCCCTCGATCGGATAGCGCACGAAATAGAGGGTGTCGAGGTGGGTCTGCCAATCGACCTCGAGGTCGGAGATGGCCGACTGGCAGCGGGGGCACCAGTTGACGATGCGAGGCCCGCGATACATCCAGCCCTTCTCGTAATAGCCGACGAAGGCCGTCCTGACCGCACGGACGTACTGGGCATCCATGGTGAAGCGAAGCCGCGTCGTGTCGAGCGAGGCGCCGAGCACCCTCAGCTGGGCGATGATGGTCGCCCCGACCGACGAGTACCACTCGACGACCAGCTCATCAAAGGCATCCCGTCCCAGTGCCTCCTTGGTGGTGCCCTCCCGAGCCAGCTGTTTCTCGAGGACGTTCTGGGTCGCGATGGCGGCGTGGTCGGTGCCCGGCAGCCAGAGCACCTCATGGCCTGTCATCCGCCGGTAGCGCGCCCAGGCATCCTGGATCGCCCCGTTGGTGGCATGGCCCATGTGCAGCTCTCCCGTCACGTTGGGCGGCGGCAGGGCGATCGAGAACTTGGGCTTGGGGCTGTCTGGATCGGCGACGAAGAGGCGTGCCTCCTCCCAGCGCCGCGACCAATTGCTCTCCACCGCTGGCGGGTCGAAGGCCGCCGCCATGCCGGCCGTCTGGTCGTCCTTGCCGTTCATGCCCGCGTCACTCGACGGCAGGTGCAGGGACCAGGCCTGGGG
>CAXMLP010000439.1:0-3860 GCA_964194225.1 uncultured bacterium
TCGAGCACCTCGAGCAGCGCCGAGGAGGGATCGCCCCGCCAGTCGGAGGAGAGCTTGTCAACCTCGTCGAGCATGAAGACGGGGTCGTTGGACTCGGCGCGGCGGATGGCCTGGATGACCCGGCCGGGCATCGCGCCGATGTAGGTTCGCCGGTGGCCGCGGATCTCGGCCTCGTCGTGAACGCCGCCGAGCGAGGCGCGCGCGAACTTTCGCCCCATCGCCCTTGCGATCGACTGACCGAGCGAGGTCTTCCCGACCCCCGGCGGGCCGACAAAGCACAGGATCGGCTCCCGGCCCCGCTCCAGCGAGCCCCGACGCTGCTTGAGCCGCCGGACGGCGAGATGCTCGACGATCCGCTGCTTCACCTTGTCGAGGTCGTAGTGGTCGGCGTCCAGGATGGCGCGCGCCTGGGCGACGTCGACCTCGCCCCCCGTTGAGGTGTTCCAGGGCAGGGAGACCAGCAGCTCGAGATAGGTTCGGATGACCGACGACTCGGGCGACGCGGAGGGGATCCTCTCCAGCCGCGCCAGCTCGCGATCGGCCTCCTTGCGGGCCTCGGCCGGCAGCCCGGCCGCCTCGATCCGCTCGCGCATCTCGTCCAGCTCGCCCGCCTCACCATCCAGCTCGCCCAGCTCGCGCTGGATCGCCTTCACCTGCTCCCGCAGGAAGTACTCGCGCTGTGCCTTGCCGAGCTGCTCCTCCGCCCGGGTCTGGATCTTGCGGCCGAGCTCGAGCACCTCGAGCTCGTGCGCCATGTGGCCGAGCATCCGCTCCAGCTTTGGCGCGGCGCCTTCGAGCTCGAAGAGAGCCTGGCGCTGCTGGGTCGCCAGCTTCACATGGTTGGCCAGGAAGTAGGCGAGGTGGAGGGGCCGCTCGATCGTGAGAGCGCTGGAGAGCAGCTCGCCGGGGAGGTAGGGGGCCAGCGTCACCAGCTGCTGGAAGGACGACGCGCAGGCGCGCAGCAGCGCCTCCAGCTCGAGCGACTCCGGCGGGTCGGCCTCCTCGGGGTGGGGCTCGAAGCGCACCCGCGGGTAGGGCTCGGTCTCCACCGCCTCCAGTAGCTTCACGCGCTCGAGGCCGAGCACCGCCAGCTGGTAGGTGCCGTCGGGAAGCTTCAGCAGGTGCTGGATCCGGACCAGGCTGCCGATGCGGTGGACCTGGTCGAAGCTCGCCTCCTCGGTGTCCTCGTCCAGCTGGGCCGACATCAGGAGCATCCGGTCGCTGGCCGGCAGGTCCTCCAGGAGGGCCAGCGACCGGGGCCGGCCGACCGCGAGCGGCACCAGCACCGAGGGGAAGACGACCGCGTTCTTGAGCGGCAGAAGAGGAAGGACCTGGGGCAGCTCTTCCATCTGAGCCATTGTGCCTACTGGAAGATCAGGCTCGCCAGCATTTGCTTCATCAGCGACGAATCGGCGGCGGGCTGGCGGAGTAGGAACTGGTAGGCCCGGCCCGGCGCCCAGAGGACATTGACGGCCAGCTCGTACCCGCCGGCCTGGAGCCGGTAGAAGATGATCAGCGGGCTCTTGCCGTAGACGTCGATCGGTCCCTCCTCGCGCTCCGCCTTCCCTGCCACGGTGGGGACGGGGGGCAGGCGCTCAACCGAATCGGCGGTTCGCACACTCAATTTCTGGGTCTTGTCCGCCGAGGTGAAGGTGCCCACCTCAGGACCCTCGGCGACGTAGGTCCAATCGGAGGGGAAGAGGAGCGAGTAACCAGCCGACGGGTCGAAGTGTTGCTGCATCGGGATTGTGGTCAGGAGCAGAGGGTCATTCACCACCCAGCCGTCGAGGTCGGGGGTGCTCCGGGCGTGGACGTGAATCCATTCGTTACCGCCCACCGAGCGCCGCTCGGTCGCGTCAAGCTGGGCCGCGGGGCGGAGCACCGCCACCACCGGGGAGGCGGCCTCCGGCGCCTGGTGGAGGCGCAGGCCCAGGGTTGCCAGCACGAAGTAGGTGGTCGCCGCCGGCGCGGAGGGGCTCGGCGACACCGCAAGGCGGGGTGACGGCGGTGGGGGTAACGGCTGGTCGGCCTGGGGAAACCCGCAGCCGCCGGCCAGCAGGAGGGCGGCCGCGAAGAAGACGCCGAATTGGGTCTGGCGAGGCCGGCGGCATCGCCTAAAATGAAGGCCCTTCAGGGAACCATTTGAGCCAGCGAGCACTTACGGCCGTCATCCTAGCCGCCGGCCTTGGCACCCGCCTCCGTTCGCGCCGGCCGAAGGTGCTTCATCCCGTCGCCGGACGGCCGATGATCGAGCTCGTGATCGAGGTCTGCGCCGCGGCCGGCGTGGAAAGTCCGATCGTGGTTTTAAACCCAGCTCTGCCCGAGGTCTCAGATCATCTCGCCGAGCACCTTGGCGATCGCTGTGAGGTCGTCTACCAGCAGATGCCGCGGGGCACCGGCCACGCCCTCTCGATGGTGCCGAAGTCAGCTCTCCGGGGAGACGTGGTCGTGCTGAGCGGCGACTCCCCTCTGATCCGTCCCGCGACAGTGCTCGAATTGGTCGCACGGCATCGGGCGAGCGGAGCCGCGGCCACCGTGGCGACCGTCGTCGACCCCCGGCGCCGCGACGGGCGGATCGTCCGAGATGGGGAAGGCCGCTTCTCGCGCATCGTCGAGGAGCGCGATGCCACCGACGAGCAGCGGCGGCTCACCGAGATCAACGTCGGCCTCTACTGCTTCCGTTCCGAGGACCTGCCGTCCGCGCTGGCAGGCCTCAAGCCTGAGAACAAGGCGGCGGAGATCTACCTCACCGACGCCGTGGCTCGTATGGCCCCGGTGGAGCTCTTCGCGGTCGAGGATCCTGACGAGGCGCTCGGAATCAACGACCGCGTCCAGCTCGCCCGGGCCGAGAAGGTCCTGCGGGCCCGGGTGCTCGAGGAGCTGATGCTCTCGGGAGTCACCGTCACCGACGTCGCCACAACCTTCGTCGACGCCGGTGTCAGGGTCGGCCGGGACACCGTCCTCGAGCCCTTCACGATCTTGCACGCGGGGACAGTCGTCGGCGAGGACTGCCGGGTCGGCCCCTACGCCGACATTGGAGACTCACAGCTCGGCGACGGCTGCCGGGTGGAGCGCTCCTGGTTGCGCGGGGTGCGCATGGGGGATCGCTCCGACTGCGGCCCCTTCGTGCGGTTGCGGCCCGGCACCACGATTGCCGAGGACGTCCACATCGGCAGCTTCGGTGAGGTCAACCGCAGCAGCATCGGTGCCGGCACCAGGGTCCCTCATTTCTCCTACCTGGGCGATGCGGTGATCGGGCGGAACGTGAACATCGGTGCGGGGACGATCACCGCCAACTACGATGGGGTGAACAAGAACCGGACCGAGATCGGCGATGACGCCTCCCTCGGCGTGCACACCAGCCTGGTGGCCCCGGTCAAACTTGGGAAGGGCAGTCGGACCGGCGCCGGGGCGGTGGTGCTGACCGATGTGCCGCCCGGCGCGACCGTCGTCGGGACGCCGGCGAGAGAACTTCGCCAGGAGAGTGGCAAGGAGAGTCGGAGGAAGGGATGATCGGCAGAACCAGCAGCACGGTGGAATTCGCCAGCGAGGAGTCGTCGCCCTGGGGCGCGCTCAAGCTGATCGCCGGCGAGGCCAACAAGGCGCTGGCGATCCGGATCTCGGAGGTGATCGGCGTACCCCTCACCGACGGTCGCGTCACCCGCTTCAGCGACGGTGAGATCGACGTCAAGATCCAGGATTCCATGCGCGGCCACGACGTCTTCGTGATCCAGCCGACCTGCCACCCGGTCAACGAGCACCTGATGGAGCTCTTCATCATCCTCGACGCCCTCCGCCGGGCCTCCGCGGGCCGGGTCACCGCGGTGATCCCCTACTACGGCTACGCCCGCAAGGAGCGC
>CAXMLP010000440.1:0-1658 GCA_964194225.1 uncultured bacterium
AGGGCATGTACTTCATCAACCTGGCCCTCGCCTTCGTGTTCATCTACGCCATCGCCTCGGGCGTGTCCAACAACTGACATGTATCTGGCTTCAGAGCCGGCCGGCATCCTGGCCATCAACGGCACCTTTCTCATCGAGATAGTCGCGTTCATCCTGATGATCCTTGTCCTCGCCAAGTACGCCTACCCGCGGATCAGCGCCGCCGCCGAGGCCCGCCAGCAGACCATCGGCAGGCAGCTGGAGGAGGCGGAGCGTTCGCGCCGGGAGGCGCAGGAGCAATTGGAGCAGGCCAAGATTCAGCTTGACCAGGCCCGCGCTCAGGCCCAGGAGGTCATCGACGGTGCGAGCAAGTCAGGTGAGCAGGCTCGGGCCGAGCTGAAAGCGAAGGGCGAGGAGGAGGCGGCCCGCCTGGTAGAGAAGGCGAAGAAGGACATCGACATCGCCCGCCAGCAGGCGGTCGAATCGGTCCGCGCTCAGGTCGCCGACCTGGTGGTGATGGTGACGCAGAAGGTGATCGGCGAGACGGTCGATGCAAAGGGCCACAAGCGGCTCATCGACGAAGCCATCAAAGAGGTAGAGGTTGGCCAGGGCCACTAACCGCTACGCGAAGGCCATCTACGAGCTTGCCACCGAGGAGGGCACCATCGATGCGTGGGGACACCAGTTGGGACTGATCCGCAGGGTGCTCGAGGACCCAGTGGCGTCGGTGATCCTCGAGAATCCCAGCTTACCCCTGGAAACCCGGATGAGCGCTGTCGAGGCGCTCGACCTGCCCGGCATCGGGCCGCAGGGCATGAACCTCATGCGGATGCTGGTCGGCTCGGGCCGGGCGGGCCGGATCGGCGCCATCGTCGCTCAGTACGAGACCCGTGCCGACGCCGCGGCCGGCCGGGTCCGGGCAACCGTGACCACCGCGATCCCGCTTTCCGAGAGTGGTCGGGAAGCGCTCAGTCGAGACCTCTCGGCCAGCCTCGGAAAGGACGTCCGGCTGGAGTCCCAGGTGGATCCGGGGATCCTCGGCGGGCTGATCTTGCAGGTGGGCGACCGGCTCACCGATGCCAGCGTCGCGGCGCGCCTCGAGCAGCTCCGACGGCAGGTTCTAACCAGGTGAATCAAGAGAAGGAAGAAGGAAAGAAGTTGAGCATCGGATCGCAGGACATCACCGAATTGATCAAGGCGCGGCTGAAGGATTTCAAGGCCGAGCTGGTCACCTCCGAGGTCGGCCGGATCATCAGCGTCGGCGACGGCATCGCCTCCATCTATGGCCTGCAGGGTGCCATGGCGGGTGAGCTGCTGGAGTTCCCCGGCGACGTGTATGGCATGGCGCTCAACCTCGAGGAGGACCAGGTCCGCGCCGTCGTCATGGGCGCCTACGAGCACCTCCAGGAGGGTGACCTCGTCAAGACCACAGGCCGGATCGTGGAGGTTCCGGTGGGTCCTGAGCTACTCGGACGAGTCGTCAGCCCGCTTGGCCTCCCGCTCGACGGCAAAGGGCCTCTCAACACCAAAAGGACCGCTCCGGTGGAGCGGGTGGCCGCCGGTGTGATCACGCGTGAGCCGGTCGACACCCCGGTTCAGACCGGCATCAAGGCGATCGACGCCATGATTCCGATCGGCCGCGGCCAGCGCGAGTTGATCATCGGCGACCGCCAGACCGG
>CAXMLP010000441.1:0-2339 GCA_964194225.1 uncultured bacterium
CTGGACATCCTCACCGGCCGCCGGCTGGCGGGGTCGCGGATCAAGCTCGGACCCCGGCAGGTGGCGGTCCTCGAGGAACCAAGGTGAGACAGCCGAAGATCGCATACATCGGCGCGGGCAGTTCCAACTTCGCCGCTCGGCTGATCATGGATCTGGTCGCGACCCCCGGGCTGGAGGCCGGCACCCTCGCCCTCGTTGATATCGACCCCGCCCGCCTGGAGCTGTCCCGCCAGATCACTGAAAAGGTGATCGCAGTCTCCGGCCGCGACTGGAAGGTCACCGCGTCCACCGATCGGGAGGAGGCCCTGCCGGGCAGTGACTACGTGATCAACTCGATCGAGGTGGCCGGCCTGGACTCGGTCCGGCCCGATTACGAGATCCCGCTCAGGTACGGCGTTGATCAATGCATCGGTGACACCATCGGCCCGGGCGGGATATTCAAGGCTCTGCGCACAGGACCGGCCTGGTTGGAGATCGTCGCCGACGTGGAGCGGCTGGCACCGGCTGCGATGCTCCTCAACTACACGAACCCGATGTCGATCCTGACCCTGGCCGCGATCCGCTCCACGAAACTTTCCGTGGTCGGTCTCTGCCACAGCGTGCAGGCAACCTCGCGGCTCCTGGCCGGGTTCCTCGAGGTTCCCTACGAGGAACTCGATTGGCGCTGCGGCGGGATCAACCACAATGCCTGGTTCACGAGCCTGGAGACGGGCGGCCGGGACCTCTACCCGCGGCTGCGCGAGCTGGCCCTGGTCCCGGAGATCTTCGAGCAGGATCCGGTGCGTTTCGAAGTGATGCTGCACCTGGGCGCATTCGTGACCGAGTCGAGCGGTCACTTCTCCGAATACGTGCCCTACTTCCGTAAACGACCGGACCTGATCAGCAAGTTCATGCGGCCGGGCTACCTCGGCGAATCCGGTTTCTACGCCAACAACTGGCCGAGCTGGCGCGAGGCAAACGCTGAGCTTGTCCGCGGGATGGTCGCCGCTCCCGAGCTGGACCTGCATCGAAGCCATGAATACGCGTCCTACATAGTCGAGGCGGTGGAGCTCGACCGACCGGTCGTTATCCACGGCAACGTCCTCAACGGTGGTTCGATCGCAAACCTCCCTGACGGATGCGTGGAGGTCCCCTGCCGAGTTGACGGGAGCGGCATCCACGCGCAGCCCTTCGGGACGCTACCTGAGCAGCTCGCCGCCCTCAACCGCACGCATATGGCGGTTCATGAGCTCGTGGTGCAGGCGCTTCTCGAGCGGGATCGTGAAAAGGCTCGCCTGGCCCTGATGCTCGACCCGCTGACCGCGGCTGTCTGTTCCCTGGACGAGATCAGCCGGATGTTCGATGAGATGTGGAAGGCGGAGCGCCCCCACCTGGCCGCTTTTGAATAGGCCTGAACTACTTCAGAAATCCCAGGGCGAGAGCGGCGCCGACCAGCATCAGCACAGCGCCCCCCAGCTCCTCGCTCCACGCCTCGAGGCGGGCACCCAGGCGATGACCGAGTTCCAGGCCGATCAGGGACATCGTCACGCTGACAACGGCCATCACGGTCGCCGCCAGGATGATCGGGATCCGCTCCACCCCCAGCGCGAAGCCGACAACCAGGTTGTCGATGCTGAGCGCGAGGGCGGTGATCGCGAGGTGGTGAGTTCTCAGCGTCCGCCGGTGCCCCTCCTGGCGCTCCTCGGGAACCGCTCGCCGGCCCTGGTAAATGGTGTAAGCGCCGGTTGCGATCAGCAGGCCGCCGCCCACGTACTGGCCCAGGTGACCGAGCCGGTCGGCGAGGCTCATTCCGATGTAGAGGCCGATCACAGGCATCAGAGCCTCGAATAGCCCAAAGGCGATCCCCACCCGGATTCGAGTTCGGGCATCCACGCCGCTCAACCCGATCCCGATCGCGCCGGCGAAGTTGCTGAGACCCACGGATACGCTGACGAGGAACAGACTCAGCATGGCTGTAAGTGTGCCTAAGCGCGCGAGAGGAGCCCGGCCCCCGAGTCTTGGGAATGGGAGCCTCCTTTCGCGCCACGGTCGCGGTTTCAGCACCGCCTGGAGGAGGGGATGGGCGCCCCCCGCCGGAGCGCCCATCCAAGGTGGAGAGAAGACCTTGAGCATGGCCCCGATCGGTTGCCAGTCCAACGTGCGATCGCGACGAGTTTGGTAGGGGAGAGGTGGTGCCATTCGCCAAGAGGTCGCGCTCGGGTAGGTCGAAACGGGCCTGGGCCGGAAGCCGGACTTTAAGCTTACGTTCGTGATCGCTACGTGTTGAGCCGGGCCGCCGGGTAGAGTCGGTCATCGCGCAGACCTCCCCGGCTGAGGATTGGCAGCGCCCGTCTCCGCGC
>CAXMLP010000442.1:0-2682 GCA_964194225.1 uncultured bacterium
TCATTTGACCGTTACAGTCCACTAGTCGGGCTCCAGTTCCTCAGCGTCGCTGTAGTCGTTGTCCGGATGCCTGGCCTTGAAAAGCGCCTGTTGAATCTCGAACAGGCTGTCAAGCGCACCCTGGACCGAGCCTGAACCGCAGTACATCTGTCGGAGCGGCTCGGGCATCGCCTCCAGCCTCTCCGAGATCGCCTCCTGGCGGCGATCGGGGACCACCGAAAGGCCGTCGCGGTTCATCTCCTCGAGCTGCCAGAGCACGACGTCGGTGAGCCGGAGCAGGCGGTCGAACTTGACGGCGCGTGCCTTTCGCCGGCGCAGCTCGGCCGTGGCCTGTCCAATCCTTGCGTTAGTCTGGTCGATCATTTCCGAAGGTCGTATTTTCCACACTTTGGGGCAACACCTCAACCCCCAAAATTCGTGGGGTACCTTTCGCATCGGGGCCCGCAGCGCCGCGGTCGCCGCTCTGCTCTACGAACGGAACGGCGAGATCTGCATTCCCTTCGTGCTCCGCCGGCCCGACCTGCCCGACCATCCCGGCCAGGTCGCCCTGCCCGGCGGCGGCGTTAAACCCGGCGAGGAGGCCTGGGCGGCCGCCGCCCGCGAGGTTGAGGAGGAGATCGGGATTCCCGCCCGCCACCTCGAGCCCCTCGGCGCGGGCGATGTCATCTATACGGCAGTGACGAATTTCTGTGTGGTTCCGTTCGTGGCCCGGCTGACAGCGGCCGACCCAATCCTCAACCACGACCCGGGCGAGCTGGTCGGTGTCCTCGAGGTCCCGCTCGCCAGGCTGCTCGACGAGGGTGCCTGGGCGGTCGGCCCCGAGGCCTGGATGGGCAGCCTGTTCCAATGGGAGGGCTCGACCATCTGGGGACTGACCGGCCGCATCCTGGCCGACCTGATGCCCCGTTTCCGACTCGCCCTTGGGTGAACTGCCGCCGCCGCCGGCCGGTCGCCCCCCGCTACGCCCTTGGCTGGCGATCCGCCGCTGCGGCCGTAATCTCCCTTGCCAGCGCCTCCGCCCGGCGCAGCGAACGGCCGAGGTGAAAGGCGTAGCCGCCGAGGATGAGCAGGCCCACCGAGTAGGCGACAAGCAGGTAGTTCATGCCTGGGCCGCGGCTCGGAGCTGCTCGCGGAGTGCCTCCAACCGATATCGGAACCCGATCAGAACCGCCGCCAGCAAGAGAACCGCCAAAGTGCTGACGGCAAAGGTCAGGAGCATCGCCGGCGGCAGCGCGGCCGGCGTCGCGGCCTCGACCGGGGGATGGATGGTGCGCCACCAGCTGACGCTGAAATGCACGATCGGGACATCGATGAAGCCGATGATGCCCACGATGGCGGCAAAGCGCGAGGCCTGCCGGCCGGGAGCCGCGATCCGCCTCACCAACAGGTAGCCGGCGTAGATCAGCCAGAGCACCAGCGTCGAGACCAATCGGGGGTCGGCGGGCTCCCAGTAGGTCCCCCAGATCGGCCTCGCCCAAAGCGAGCCCATGATCAGCGCGACGGTCGTGAAGACCAGGCCCACCTCGGCGGCCACCCGGGCCAGTCGATCGGCGGCGGCGGATTCGTTCCAGAGGTATACGAGCCCACCGATCAGAACTGCCGCAAAGGCGCCATAAGCAGCGATGGCGGCCGGGACGTGGAGATAGAAGATCTTCTGAACGACACCCTGCACCGAGTCGGCTGGGGCGTAGAAGATGACCAGCAGCCCCGCCAGGATGAGAAGCAGGCTGCTGGCAACCGCCGCGCCCCGGACAAGTTCGGGGCGGGCGGCCGGATTCGCCGCCGGCAGCGACCCGTCTCTCCCGATGCTCATCCGTAGTCCTCAGTCATCGAGGACGAACTTGGCGGCAAGTGAGGCGACCACGAGGAACAGTATGTCGAAGTCCGCCAGCAGCGCCAGCGCGCCACTCACCTCTCCCCCGCCTCCCAACACGACCTGCACCGCCCGCCCGCCCACCACCACGAAGGGGATCCAGAGCGGCAGAGCGAGGGCGGGCAGCAACAGGTCGCGGGCCCGCGTCTGGGCCGCGATGGCTGCGAAGAGACAGCCCAAGCCCGCCATCCCCACGGTTGCCAGTGCCAGGGTTGCCGCCAGGGCGAAGGAGAGGACGGGGATGTTGAAGAAGATTCCCAGCGCCGGCACCATGACCAGCTCGCTGGCGGCCAGCAGCGCGGCGGCGGCGGCGGCCTTGCCGAGGAAGATCGCCGCCCGGCTAGCCGGCGTCAGCAGCATCGGCTCCAGCGAGCCCTGGTCCCGTTCTCCGGAGAAGGCGCGCCCGAACGCGAGCAGCCCGGCAAATGTGATGGTGAGCCAGAGCACGCCGGGAGCGATGCGAGGACCGCCAGCCTCGAGATCGAAGGCGAAGTTCGCGATCAGCAGCGCGAGAACGGCGAACTGGCCCAGCGCGGGCAGCAATTCGCGGCTGCGCACCTCGCTGCGCAGGTCCTTGCGGGCAACCGCGATGGCGACCCGCAGGAATTCCCGCCCCCGCATCCATTCGTTCATGTCAGAGGGGCAAGCGGGCGCGGGCTGAGCTCGACCAGCTGGCTGCAGAGCCGGCCGGCCAGGTCCCGATCGTGAGTGGCGATCACCATCGAACGGCCCGACCCAATCGTTGTGAGCAGCTCTCGCCCGCTCTTGTCGAGGCCCGCGTCAGGCTCGTCGAGGATCAGCAGCTCGGG
>CAXMLP010000443.1:0-11621 GCA_964194225.1 uncultured bacterium
GAGCCGATCTGGCGAGCACAGCATGCCCATCCCTTCATTCGAGGCATCGGTGATGGGACGCTGGACAGTATCCGTTTCGCTTACTGGGTCCGTCAGGACTACCGGTTTCTCATCGAGTACTGCCGCCTTTTCGCGTTCGCGGCTGCCCGATCCCCTGACCTCGCGACGCTGACAAGGTTCGCCGAGCTGCTACAGGCGACTGCCGTGACGGAGATGTCGCTCCACCGCCGCCTGGCGGCGCAGCTGAGCATCACGGAGGCTGAGCTCGAAAAGGAGCCGATGGCCCCGACGACGCAGGGCTACACCGACTTCCTGGTCCGGACTGCGGCAACCGCCGATTTCGGTGAGCTGTGTGCAGCATTGCTGCCCTGCCTGTGGGGTTTCTCTGAGATCGGACTCGAGCTTTCCCGAGGGGGCCGACCGGCTGATGCCCGGCTGGCGGCCTGGATCGATTCCTACTCGGATCCTGCCTTCGCCGCCCAGGCCGGCTGGTGCCGCGACCTGGTCGACCGGCTCGCCGCTGCTGCCTCGGTTCCGCTCCAGGCCGCGATGGAGGCCAGTTTTGTCACCTCCAGCCGCTATGAGCTCGCATTCTGGGAGATGGCCTGGACCCTGCAACGCTGGCCGATTTGAGAGCCCGCCGCTTGCCTGGCAAGCTGGCGTGCAGCTTACCTCGTGGTGCGGCGCTGCCGGCGGACGATGAGGGCTGCGCCCAGCACGCCGGTCGCGCTCAGGAAGGTGGTGATCACCAGGATGTTCCAGGGGAAACCTCCCCCGCCAGCAGCGGGTGGCTCGGCGCTCGCGTTAGGGAGCCCGGTGGCAGCGGCAGTCGGCGCCACGGTGGGGACCGGGGTAGGGGCGGGGGTGGGGGTCGGGATCACGTTGAGAGCCGTCGGGCCCGCCACCGTGGTGGCGGCGCAGGGTGTCGGAGCGGTGATCTTGTTGTTGATCAGGGTCACCGCTCCGGTCTGGGCGAGCGCTCGGCCGTCAAGAATGGTCGCACCGTCATTGAGTGAGATGCTGGCCAGCGCCATGATGGTTCCCACGAACTGGGTTCCCGTGTCAAGCGTTGCCGAGCTGCTGACCTGCCAGAAGACATTGCAGGGCTGGGCACCGTTGGTCAGCACCACCTTGGAACCCGGCCCCGTCAGCGGTGCAGTAACAAGGGTGCTCCCGATCTGGAAGATGAAGACGCCGTTGCCGCTCAGCGTGAGCGTTCCCGTCAGAGTCGGCGCGGTGGTCTGGCAGTATGTGCCTGGGGTAAGGGTGAGACCACCGAGATTGATCCCTGTCATGTTGAAGTTGCAGGGCGACGACGCGGCGACGAGGTAGGCCGCGGTCAGGTCGGTCTTGGCGGTGGTGGCCGCGGCGGTGCCGGCCTCCCTGGTGCCTACCACGGGCTGGCCCGTGGGAAACCCGGTGATGGCGGTTCCGGGAGCGACGCCTATGCTGCCGCTGATGACTGAGGGACCCGTGTTCGTGACGGTGGTGCCGGCGAGGATGGCGAAACTCCCGGCGGTGCCGAGTCCTGGCGCGGTGGACGCAAAGGCCCCCAGCGACTGCGCCCAAACGATGAACGCGAGGAGTGACGTGGAAAGGACGATGCGTCGGGCGTTCTTCATGGGCGAAGCGTATGGTATTCTCGCCACTTGTGGTAGGGGCAAGTCCCGGCAGCTCAGCCCGCTGACCCGCCCCCTCCGTTAGCCTTTCCCGATCGACCAGAAGGGGATTGCCGCAGCCAGGGGGGACAGGCCCGCCGACCTTGTTATCAAAGGCTGCCAGGTGCTCTCGGTTTTCACTCGCGAGTGGTTGACCTGCGACGTCGCGATCGTCGGCGAGGAGATCGTCGGCCTCGGCTCCTATGACGGGGAGGAGGTGGTGGCCGGGGCCGGCCTCTTCGCGGCACCGGGGTTCATCGACGCTCACATGCACATCGAGTCTTCCAAGCTGATGCCAGATGCGTTTGCAGCGGCGGTGCTGCCCCATGGGACGACCACCGTCGTCGCCGATCCTCACGAGCTGGCCAACGTGCTCGGCGCCGCCGGGATCCACTGGTTGCTGGAGGCGACCGAGTCGCTGCCGCTCGAGGTGTTCGTGATGGCTTCGTCCTGCGTCCCCGCCTCGCGCTTCGAGTCGCCGCTCGGACCGCTCCAGCTCGATGAGATGCGACAGCTGCTCCGCCACCCCCGCGTCATTGGAGTGGCGGAGATGATGAACTTCCCCGGTGTGGTCGCCGGGGATCCCGAGGAGCTGGCCAAGGCTGCCCTGAGCGACCACGTCGACGGTCATGCCCCAGGGCTGCGGGGGCCGGCGCTCAACGCCTACCTGGCCGCCGGCATCCGGTCAGACCATGAGTCGACCAGCAGCGAGGAGGCGCTCGACAAGCTCCGCCTGGGCATGGGCGTGATGCTGCGTGAGGCGTCGATCGCCCGCAATCTGCGGGACCTGCTGCCGCTGGTGAGGCGGTACGGGCCGGAGCACTGCATGTTCTGCACCGACGATCGGGAGCCCAACTTCATCGTCGAGGAGGGTCACCTGAACCAGATGATCCGCGTCGCGGTGGCCGAGGGGATCCGGGCCGAGGACGCCCTGACAATGGCCTCGCTGAATGCCGCGCGCCACCACCGGTTGTGGCGACACGGCGCGCTGGCGCCGGGCTTCCAGGCCGACCTGGTCCTGCTCGATGAGCTCACCGAAATTCACCCGCGGGCGGTCTACAAGCGCGGCCGCCCGGTCGCCCAGGTGCCCAAGATTCCGGTGCCGGATTGGGTGCGGCAGACCATGCACGCGGCCCCCGTGACGGCCGAGTCGTTCCAGGTGAGCGGCGGCCAGCGCGCGATCCGCGTCATCGGGGTGCAGCCGGGGCAGCTGCTGACGAGCCACGAGACCTTCGAGCCCGCCGTCCGGGAGGGGCGGCTGGTGGCCGACCCGGGCCGCGACCTGGTCAAGATCGCGGTGGTGGAGCGCCACCACGCGTCGGGGCGGATCGGGATCGGCTTCGTCACCGGGCTCGGCCTCCGGCGCGGCGCCTTCGCCTCCACGGTGGCGCATGACGCCCACAACATCGTCGTTCTCGGGGTCGATGACGAGTCCATGGCCGCCTGCGTGCGCAGGCTGGGTGAGATCGGCGGCGGCCTGGTGGTCGCGGCGGAGGGCAGTCCCATCGGGGAGCTCGCCTTGCCGGTCGCCGGACTGATGAGCGATCAGCCCCTGGCGGTGGTGCACGCAGGCCTGACGGCTCTCGAGAGAATCCTTTTGGATATGGGAGTGGAGATTCCCTCGCCATTCATGGCGATCAGCTTCCTGGCCCTCTCCGTGATTCCGGAGCTCAAGCTCACCGATCGTGGGCTGGTCGACGTGGTCGCCTTCCGGCTGGTCTCCCTGGAGGCGGATTGAGAGTCACGCGGGCAGCCACCCTGGAGGCTGCCCTGGCGGACCCCGAGGCGACCTTCCTGGCCGGGGGAACCGACCTGATGGTGGGCATCAACTTCGGCCGGATCAGGCCGGTTCACGTCGTCTCGATTCGCGGTCTGGCCGAGCTGGCCGGAGTCACCGTTTCGGATCGGGTCACCTGTGGTGGTGGGGTGACCTTCACGCGCCTGCTCAAGGCGCTCGGAAACAGCAACCCGGCGCTGGTCCAGGCTGCCCGCACCATAGGGTCGCCGCAGATCCGCAACGCCGGCACGCTGGGCGGCAACCTGGGCACCTGCTCACCCGCCGGCGATGCGCTGCCGGTGCTGGCTGCGCTCGACGCGACGCTGCTGCTCCGCTCCGGGGCGGGCGAGCGGCGGCTGAAGTTCGACGACTACATGCTCGGCCCCGGGCGCTCCGCCCGACAGCCCGGTGAATTGGTGCTCGCGGTCGAATGGGAGGATGCCGGACCGGCCCAGGTTTTCCTCAAGGCGGGAACCCGGAACGCGATGGTGATCGCGGTTGCCAGCCTGGCGATGGTGGCCGACCGACGGCGGCGGACGGTCCGGGTGGCCCTTGGTTCGGTCGGCCCCGTCATCCTGCGCGCGGCGCAGGCCGAGGCCTTCGCGGCGGGCCTCTTCGAGGAGGCCGGTTGGGAGCGTTTGGTCGGCCCCTCGCCGGCTGCCGCGGCCCACTTTGGAGAGCTGGTTGCGGCGGCCGCCCGGCCGATCGACGATCACCGCGGGACGGCGCGCTACCGGCGCCACGTGGTCGCCCTCATGGCTCGTCGTGCCCTCGTCAGAGCCGCACGCGCATGACGCAGCTGCGAGTGCGCGTCAATGGGGTCGAACGCAGCGCGCAGGCGTGGGAGGGCGAGTCGCTCCTTTACTTCCTGCGCGAGGGCCTGGGCCAGTTCGGCGCCAAGAACGCCTGCGAACAGGGTGAATGCGGTTCCTGCTCGGTGCTGCTGGATGGCGAGCTGGTCTGCGCCTGTCTCGTCCTGGCGGCCGCCGCCGAGGACTCTGAGGTCGTGACGGTCGAGGGCCTCTGCGATGACCCGGTGACCATCGCTGTTCAGGACGCCATGGTCGCGGCCGGTGGAGTGCAGTGCGGGTTCTGCACGCCCGGCTTTGTGGTCGCGATGGCGTCGCTGTTGAAAGAGAACCCGGCCCCGGATGAGTTCGAGGTGCGCGAGGCCCTGTCCGGCAATCTCTGTCGGTGCACGGGCTATCTGCGGATCTTCGAGGCGACCCAACGAGCCGCCGGCGAGCTGCGGAGCGGGCGATGAGCCTGGTCGTCGCCGCCGGGGTGCTGGTCGGCGACGTCGAGAACGCGGGGGCGCCCGCCCGGGGCTGGCTCCGGATTCGTCACGGGGAGATCGTCGAGATGGGCAGCGGCGACGCGCCCGAGGCCGGCGAGGTTCTCAACCTGCCCAACTGCATCGCCATCCCAGGGCTGGTCAACACCCACGACCACTTCTACCAGCAGGCCACCCGCGGCTTCGCCCACGGCGCCGGTCTCTTCGGCTGGCTGCAGCATCTCTACCCCATCTGGGCGGAGATCGACGCCGAGGTCGTGGAGGTCGCCGCCCGGGCGGCGGTCGCAAAGCTGCTCCTCGCCGGCTGCACCACCACCACCGACCACCACTATGTCTTTCCGCCGGGGCGCGCCGGCATCTTCGAGGCTCTGCTCCGGGCTGGCGCCGAGCTCGGGATCCGCTTCCATCCCTGCCGGGGCTCCATGAGCCTTGGGGTCTCCGCCGGCGGCCTGCCACCCGATGCCATGGTCGAGGACCAGGAGAGGGTGCTGGCAGACACCGAGGCGATGATCCTCAAGCACCACGATGACTCACCGGGAAGCCTGTGCCGCGTCGTGGTCGCGCCCTGCTCGCCGTTCTCGGTGAGTCGCGGCCTGATGGTCGAGTCGGCCCGGCTGGCGCGCCGCCTGGGGGTGCGCCTGCACACCCACCTGGCCGAGACCCTGGATGAGGAGATCTACTGCCTCGAGAAGTTCGGCCGGCGGCCCCTCGACCTCATGGAAGAGCTCGAGTGGGTCGGTCAGGACGTCTGGTACGCGCACGGCGTCCACTTCGCAGACTCGGAGATCGGCCGGCTGGCCGGGCACCAGGTGGGGATCGCTCACTGCCCCTCCAGCAACCTGCGCCTCGGGGCCGGGATCTGCCGCGTCCCCGAGCTGCGCCGGGCCGGGGTGAGCATCGGACTCGGTGTTGACGGCGCCGCCAGCAATGAGGATTACAGCCTCTCCGGTGAGGTGCGCCAGGCAATGCTAGTGGCGCGTGCGCGAGCCGCGATGATCGGCGCCCCGGACGCGGCGGCGGCGATGAGCGCAAGGGAGGCGTTGACGATGGCGACCAGCGGCGGGGCGCGGGTGCTCGGCCGGCCGGAGTTGGGCACCTTGGCGGTGGGGCAGCGCGGCGACGTCGCTCTCTACCGCATGGACGACCTGGTCCAGGCGGGGATGGCGGAACCCCTCGCCGGGCTGGCCCTCGCCCCGCCCCCCCGTGCCGAGGCCGTCGTGGTCGAGGGCCAGGTGGTGGTTCGGCACGGGAGGTTGGTCAGGGCGAAGGAGGAATCGATCAGCCGGGACCTGGCCCGTGTCAGCCTCAGCCTCAGGGAGGGGCGGCGTGCCGGCGCCTAGCACCGCGGGCGGGATCGGCGCCTCGATTCCGCGTCCCGATGCGCCCGCCAAGGTGCGCGGAGAATTCAGCTTCGGCTCGGACCTGGTGGCGCCCGGGATGGTCTACGGCAAGACGGTTCGGAGCCCCCATCCGCATGCCCTGGTGCGATCCATCGACACCCGGGCGGCGGCGGCGCTGCCGGGTGTGCGAGCGGTGCTCACAGCCGACGACATCCCGGGTTTCCGCCTCTACAGCCTCCACAAGCCGCCCGATCAGCCGGTGCTGGTGGGAGTGGGGGAGGAGGTCCGCTACCGGGGTGAGCCGTTGGCGTTGGTTGCGGCCGACCATCCCGAACAGGCGCGGCTGGCGGCGGAGGCAGTGGTCGTGGAGTACGAGCAGCTGCCTGCCCTGCTGGATCCGGTGATCGCGCTGCGCGAGGGTTCCAGCCTGCGCGAACTGGTGATCAGGAGAGGCGACCCGGAGGCGGTTGCGGACGTTGTTGTGGAGGGCTATTACGAGGTTGGCCAGCAGGACCAGGCGCCGCTCGGTCCCGAGGCCGGGCTGGCGGTGCCGACACCACATGGCGGCATCGACCTGTTCGTTGCGACGCAGGCCCTGCATGTGGACCTGGAGCAGGTCGAGGCCTCGCTCGCCCTGCCCCGGGGTGCGGTCCGGCTCCACCTCGCCGGCGTTGGCGGGGCCTTTGGAGCCCGCGAGGATCTCTCTGTCCACATCCACAGCTGCCTGCTGGCATTGCGCACGGGGCGCCCGGTCAAGATGTGGTACGGCCGCGAGGAGTCCTTCGTCGGCCACGTCCACCGGCATCCGGCCCGGATGTGGTATTCGACCGGAGCTGGAACCGACGGCCGGCTGGTCTTCCTGAGGGCCACCCTGGTGTTCGACGGGGGCGCCTATTCCTCGTCATCAGGAGCGGTCGTCGCCAACGCCGCCTGCTTCGGGACTGGTCCCTACCGCGTCCCCAACGTGCTGATCTGGAGCGGCGCCGCGCGCACCAACCAGGTCCCCAACGGCGCCATGCGTGGCTTTGGCGCGGTCCAGACCTGCTTCGCCCACGAGGCCCAGATGGACCTTCTCGCCGCGCGGCTGTCGGTGGACCCGGTTGAGCTGCGGCTGCTCAACGCCCTCGCGCCCGGCGACCGCCTCGCCACCGGCCAGGTTGTGACCGGCGCCGCACCGGTCGAGAAGCTGATCAGGCTCTGCGCCGCCCTTCCCCAACCGGGGCCCGCGAGCCATCGGCTGGCGCTCCCCGGGGGCGCCGGCAATGTGGCAGAGGCGGCCGACATCGTGCGGGGGACCGGATTCGCGCTCGGCTTCAAGAACATCGCCTATTCAGAGGGCCATGACGACTATACGACTGCCCGGGTCCGGCTCGAGAGAGGTCCCGGGGGGCGTCCCCTGGCACTGGTCAAGACGGCGGCGGCCGAGGTCGGGCAGGGGGTGGTGACGATCGCCGAGCAGATTGTCCGCACCGAGCTCGGGGTGGCGGAGGTCTTTTCGCTGCCCGCCGACACCGATGTGGGCGACGCCGGGTCGTCGTCGGCGTCCCGCCAGACGTGGATGACCGGCTCCGCCGTGCGCGACGCCGCGATCCAGGTGGCGCGTGAGGTGCTCGCTCGTGCCGGCCCGCCCGCCCACTCGCTCGACGGCGGCAAGGTCCTCGACGCCGAAGGCCAGCCGCTGGCCGCGATCGAGCTCTTCCTTGACGAACCGATCGAGAGGGAGGTCGAGTACCACCACCGGCAGACAGCGGGCCTCGATGCCAATGGGCAGGGCGACGCCCACGTCTCCTTCATGTTCGTCGCTCATCGAGCCACCGTCGACCTGGACCCCGAGGCGGGCCTGGCTCGCGTGGTTCAGGTGGCCACCGCGCAGGACGTGGGCCGGGCGCTCAATCCACTGCAGGTACAGGGCCAGATCGAGGGCGGCATCGCGCAGGGGGTTGGGCTGGCGACGATGGAGGAGATGATCCAGAAGGAGGGCCGGATCCTCAACGCCAGCTTCACCGACTACATGATCCCCACGACGCTCGACATGCCCGACGTCTCGTCGGTATTGGTCGAGGAACCGGAGCCGGACGCGCCGTACGGCGCCAAGGGTGTCGGTGAGCCGCCCCTCATCTCGTCGCCCGCGGCGATCGTGGCTGCGATGCGGGCCGCCACCGGCCGCCGCCTCGGCCGGATCCCGGTGAGCCCCGATGAGCTGGCCGGCCTCGCGGAGACCGAGTCGCAATGGAATCTGAAGGCGGGCCGGCCGCCGGCCGAGGCAGTGCCCCGGGGCTGAGATTTCAATTGCAATTCGGGGCTCCCGAGGCGCGACTAATACACTCGACCTAATGGCCACCGGCCTTGTTGCGGAGCAGGTTGACTTCGGGCTTTTTGGCCCCGAATCGACCGCCTGGCACCTCCACAAGGAGCCGGCGCTCCTGATCGGAGGCCTGCGCGCTCTGATGGTCCAGGCACTGCATCCGCTCGCGATCGCCGCCGTCGAGCAGCACAGCGATTACAAGCGGGATGTTTGGGGAAGGTTCAACCGGACCTCCGACTACGTCATGACGACGGTGTTCGGCACCACCGAGCAGGCCCACCGCCTGGGCGCCCGGGTGAGGGCAATCCACCGACCGATCCACGGTATCGACCGGGTCACCGGCCTGCCCTATGCAGCTGACGACCCGACCCTGCTGCTTTGGATCCATACGACCCTGGTGGAGTCCTTCGCCCTCGCCTACGAAAGCTTCGTGCGGCCGCTCACCGTGTCCGAACGCGATGCGTACACCGGCGAGATGGTCCGCCAGGCCGAGCTGGTCGGCCTTCAGGCTGAGGACGTCCCGGCCAGCTGGGCGGCCAATCATAGGTTCATCGAGTCCTGCCGGCCGATGCTGCAGTTGACTCAGACCTCGCGGGAAGCGCTCGAAACCGTGCTCAACCCCCCGCTGCCCGCCCACCGCCGTCCCGGCTGGTGGGCGCTCGGGCAGGCCGCGATCTCACTCCTGCCGGACCATGCCGTCCAGCTCTACGGCATCCACCGCCGGCCGCTGGCCGAGGCCGCGATTCGACCGGTGCTGTCCGCCGGGGCTTCGCTGGCGGCACGGCTGCTTCCCCCGCCGCCGGTCCTCGAGGCGGCCAGGCGCAAGGCCGCCACCTCGGGCCGGGCTTTCTGAGGCGCCTGAGCAGGTCTTGGCTGAGCAGGTCTTGCTGAGCCGCGAGAGTCGCACTCAGGCGGCCGTCCGGTTGCGCATGCTGCCGGGCAGCCGGAGGCCGAGCGGAACCACGGACTGGACGACGCCGGCGACCACCACCATCAAATAGGCGCTCGCATTGTTGCCGCTGGCGTCCCAGATCGTTCCTGCCAGCACCGGCGCGAGGAACGCGGTCGCGTACTGGATCGTTGTGATGCCCGCTGTGAGCCTGTGCACATCACCCGGCGCAGCCAGGAGCGGAGGCATGGCAAGCGTCAACATGAAGACCTGGGCGGCCGCATAGCCGACCACGCCGACCGCCACTGCCTGCCCAATGCCCGGTGGTGAAAGGGCGAACGCCGCGATCGCTACGAGGGTGAGAATGCCGGTCGCCACGAAGGGCCAGCGACGGCCCAGAACCCGGTGCGACAGCCCACCCACAACGAACGAGGCCGGCAGTTGGAAGAGGTTCAGGAAGGTCAGCGAGATGGTGATCAGCTCGGGGTGATGGGTCGAGCGGAAGTAGTCGGGGAGGAAGGCATTGAGGCCGAAGTAGGCGGCTGAGGCGCTGCCCAGGCAGAGTCCCAGGCGCCAGGTCGTGCCGTTGCGCCAATCGGGAATCCAGAGCGGCCGGGCGCTGCCCCGCGCCAGCGGCTCCTCCGGTGTGAGTGCCAGGACGGCCGCCGCCGTCAGCGCCACCGGGACCGACCAGAAGGCCAGCGCGAGCGGCCAGCCACCTCCGACCAGTCCCACGATGAAGGGCACGGTCAGGGCGGCGGGCAGGATCTCGCCGATCAGGAACCCGTTGGAGAAGGCCGCCGTGGCGAGACCGATCCGGTCCGGTGCCCAGAGCGCGACCAGGGAGGGCAGGGCGGGCTGTGCGATCGCGATCCCCAGGCCCATCACGAGCGTCATCGCGAAGAGGACGATGACGCCGGGGCCGAGACCGCGGAGCGCGCCTCCCACGGCCACCAGAACCAGGCCGATGACCAGAGCTCGGCGGCCGCCGAGGCGGGCGATCAGCAGCGAACCGAGCACCGTTGCCGTCGCCAGAAGCAGGATCGGGAGCGCGGACAGGGCGCCGATCGCCTTCTCGTTGAGTGGCAGGCTGCGATGGATGGCGGGAAGCAGGGGCGGCACGGCGAGAAGCGTCAGGCGGACCGCATTGCCCGCCAGCCACAGCAGGCTGATCCTGACCGCGATGGCGCTCAGGCCCGGGCTGCTCCGATCGCTTCGAGGGATTGTGGGTTCTCGAGGGCGGTCAGGTCGCCCGGCGCGAGGCCCAGGTAAACCGCCTTGACGACGCGCCGCAGGATCTTGGCGTTGCGAGTCTTGGGTAGCTCGGGGACGAAGTGAATTGCCTTCGGGCGCAAGGGCTTTCCCATCTGCCTCGAGACCAGGGCCTTCAACTCCTCCGCCAGCTGGGGGCCGCCGGCGGTGCCCGGGCGGGTGACGACGAAAACGACCAGCGCCTCGCCCTTGACCTCGTCGGGCACGCCGACCGCCGCCGACTCCTGCACCCCGCCATGCGAGCCGATGACGGATTCGATCTCGGCGGGGCCGAGCCGCTTCCCCGCGATCTTGAGGGTGTCATCGGAACGGCCGAGCACGTACCAGAGCCCGTCGCGAGGGTCGATGTATGCCCAGTCGCCATGGACCCAGACGCCCTCGAAGCGACTCCAATACGTCGATACATAACGATCGCGGTCCTTCCAGAAACCGTTCGTCATGCCCACCCAGGGGGCGCGGATCACCAGCTCGCCAACCTGGCCGCGGACACTCTTCCCCTGGTCGTCGAAGACGTCGGCCGCCATCCCGGCGATCGGGCCGCTGAAAGAGCAGGGCCGGAGCGGGCTGAGCACATTCGTCTGCAGGATCCCCCCGGCGACCTCGGTCCCCCCCGTGTAGTTGATCACGGGCAGGCGGCGGCCGCCGACATGCTCGAAGAACCAGAGCCAGGGCTCGGGGTTCCAGGGCTCGCCGGTGCCGCCGATGATGCGCAGGCTCGTCAGGTCGTGGCCGGCGGGTGGACTGTCGCCCGCCGACATCAGGGCGCGGATCAGGGTGGGCGCGCAGCCGAAGATGGTGACGCGGTGGTCCGCGATCATTCGCCAGATCCGGTCAGGCCCGGGGGTGTCCGGAGTGCCCTCGTAGAGCACCATGGTGGCGCCCTGCGAGAGGCTGCCGAAGATCAGCCAGGGACCCATCATCCAACCGATGTCGGTGATCCAGAAGATGGTGTCGTCACGACCGAGGTCGAAGCCCCACGCCATGTCCTGGGCGCCCTTCACGGGGAACCCGGCATGAGAGTGGAGGGCGCCCTTGGGCTTGCCCGTGGTGCCCGAGGTGTAGATGACCATGAGCGGGTCGTCGGGT
>CAXMLP010000444.1:0-5779 GCA_964194225.1 uncultured bacterium
GTGTATAAGAGACAGGGGCAGGGCGGTGTGGCGGATGTGGTAGAGGATCTGGAAGTGGGAGTCGTCCACCCAGACGGGGCGACCCAGCTCGAGGGGCACGAAACGAACGCGCTGCCGGTAGCGGGGGACCAGGGGCAGGTTGGCCGCCACGGTGCGGACCAGGTCGCCGTAGGTGGGGGCGGGTCCCTCGAACACCGACACACTGCCGATGTGCATCGGGTTGTTCTCGTCCTCGACGTGCAGGAACATCGCGTCCTGCGGGCTCATCCGGTCCATCTCACTCCTCCCCACGGCCACCGCCAGGCTCCGTGTCGGTCAGTCTAGTGCTCTCTTGTAGGCACAATGGATCTCGATGAAGCGAGTCGGGCTGGTCCTCGGTGCCGGGGGCGTCGTCGGCCACGCCTACCACGCCGGAGTGCTGGCCGCGATCGAGGAGGCCACCGGCTGGGACCCCAACTCGGCGGAGATCATCGTCGGCACCTCGGCCGGCTCGCTGGTGGCGGCCCTGTTGCGGGCTGGAGTGTCGTCGGCTGACCTGGCCCGAGCGTCAACCGGGAAACGACTCTCAGGCGCGGGCCAACGCCTCGTGAAGATGCTGGGGAGCGCCGGCGAGCTACCGGTCCCCGCCTTCCAGCACGCCGCGATCCACCGCGGCCCGGCGGCTCTGGGGCTGCTGCTGAGGCCGTGGGGGGTGAGGACAGCCGCGCTCGCCGCCGCGCTGTTGCCCGCCGGCCGGGTGTCCACCGAACTGGTGGTCAAGGGCATCCGCAAGGTTTATGGCGAGAAGTGGCCCCGCGAACACACTTGGATCTGCGCTGTCCGATTGGATGACGGCCGGCTGGTCGCCTTTGGGCGCCGTAGCTCGCCGAAGACGACCATGGCGGACGCGGTGGCGGCGTCCTGCGCGATCCCCGCCTACTTCGAGCCCGTGGTGATCGCGGGCAGCCGCCACGTGGACGGCGGCGTCCATTCGGTAACCAATGCCGATCTCCTCGCCTCGCTCGGCCTTGACCTCGTCATCGTCGTCTGCCCGATGGCCGGGACGCGGGATGCGCTGGCCCTCGGCGTCGACCTGCCGGTTCGGGCGCTGGTTCGGATGCGGTTGGGCCGCGAGATCGCGGGGATCCGCCGGTCGGGGACCGAGGTGATCTCATTCCTTCCCTCGCCCAAGGTGCGGACCGCGATGGGGCACAACGCCATGGATCCCCGGCGCGGGCCCGGGGTGACGGCGGCGGCTCGCCAGTCGACGCTCGATCACCTGGCCAGCGACGGAGTCCGGCAGCGGCTGGCTGCGCTCGCGCCCTGAGGTCAGTCCCGCGCGACGGGGAGGAGTCGGCCAAGGTGGCGGTAGACCTCGGCGTTGACCGCCAGGCCGGCGTGGCTGCCGTGCACCTCGAATGAGGTGATGTCGTCGCGCAGGCAGGCCTGCCAGCTGACAACGCCGTCGGAGCGGGTGTAGAGGGACGTGACCGGCACGGCCGGCGGGGCTGCCAGCTGCGCGGTGAAGCCGTCCTCGGTGTCCAGGCGGGCCCGGTAGCGGACCCGGTTGTAGACCCGTGCCACCCGGACCGCCGCCATCGTCAGCGGGTGGACGGCGAAGGCGGCGTTGAGCGGCGAGCCGAGTGCGATCACCTGCGCGACCAGTTCGGGATTGCGGTCCGCGATCACCTTGCCGAGCAGGCCGCCGCGGCTGTGGCCGACGATGGCCACCGGGCGCCCGTTGCGCCTTTGGTGGACGTAGAGGCGCTCCAGCACCCCCTCGAGGGTTGCATCTGAGTAGCGGACGTTGAACTTGATCCCCGAGAGCTCGGGCTTGTAGTTCATCCGCACCAGCCAGCTCCGCAAGGTGAGCAGGGACGCATCACCAGCCATGAAGCCTGGAATCAGGAGGACCGGCTGGCCGGCCCCGTCGGCAACTCCGCGCCCGTAATAGACCGGGTCGCGGATGAGGTTGACGTATTCGCCGGCGAGGCGCCCCTCCAACCACATCGGAGGAACCGGGGCGAGCCGGCGGAGGAGCCCAGTGGGCCGGAACCGGACAACCGGTCTCGGAGCTGAATCGTGGGAGGGACGGGAGACCATGGAAACCGCCTCGGATCATAACGCACCGCGTCAATCTGCGGGCCGTTTGAGGATCAGCTATCGCAACAAGCTGAGCAACGATGATCTGATACCGCTTAGGCCCCGTAACTACTCATTGGGTACCCAACCACAAGATGCAGTCCATCTCGAAACAGGAGGTCACTTACCAGTGAGCCAAGACCTTTTCGGGGGACAGCCGGTGATCCAGTTCAGCAGTGAGCACGATCGTCGGTCGTTCCTCAAATACGCGGCGCTGATCGGCGTCGGCGGCACCCTTGCCGCGACCCTTCCGATCAGCAACGTCTCCGCCGCCTCGCAGTTCGGCGAAGGCGACCTGGGCATTCTCAACTATGCCCTGACCCTCGAATACCTCGAGGCCGATTTCTACGCCAAGGGCATTGCCGACCCGAAGATGCTAGGCGACGATTTCAAGTACATCGAGCCGATCGCCAAGCATGAGGCCGCTCACGTCGAGGCCCTCACCGCCACGGTGAAGAAGCTCGGTGGCACCCCCGCCGCCAAGCCGACCTTCAAGTACGACGCCGACCTGTTCACCGACAAGGTGAAGTTCCTCAAGACCGCTTCGGTCTTCGAAGAGACCGGTGTCAAGGCCTACCACGGCCAGGTCACCCTGGTCAAAGATGGCGGCATCCTCGGCGCGGCCGCCAGCATCGCCGGTGTCGAGTCCCGCCACGCTGCGGTCCTCGCCTATCTGAACAAGACCAAGCCCGTTCCTGCGCCCGTCGAAGCGATGGACACCATGGACAACATTGTCACGGCTATCAAGCCGTTCCTGGGATAACAAGAAAAATGATCAACAACATCTGGAATCGCCGTTCCTTCCTCGTTCGCGGCGCGATCGGCGCCGGAGCGGTGGTGGGCGGCAGCACAGCGATCGAGCTGCTCAGCACCACCCGGGCGTGGGCCGCTGAGGGCACCGACGTCGACATCCTGAACTACGCGCTCACCCTCGAGCACCTCGAGGCCGAGTTCTACGTGAAGGGCAACGCCACGGGCGTCATCAAGGACGCTCGCGAGAAGGAAGTCTTCGCCCTCATCCAGTCCGATGAGCAGGCTCACGTCACGGCCCTCACGGCCACGGTGAGCAAGCTCGGCGGCCAGCCGGTCGCCAAGCCGACCATCACCTTCCCCGAGGGGACCTTCGCGACGCGGGAGTCGTTCATGAAGCTGGCCCTCGTGTTCGAGAACACCGGTGTCGGCGCCTACCTGGGCGCTGCCGGCGGGATCAAGAACAAGGACGTTCTTCAGGCGGCAGCGGGCATCTTCGGAGTCGAGGCCCGTCACGCAGCCCTCATCGGTTTCGTCAGTGGAGCGACCCCCGAGGGTGGCATCTACAAGGGCGCAACCGAGACCGGGATCGCGCAGGGCGACGTCCTCGCGGCAGTGATGCCGTTCCTGGGCGGCATGCCCAACACCGGCTTCGGGCCGGCAGCTCAGTCGACCAACCTCGTTCCGGCCGGCCTCGGCGCCCTCGGTGGGGCGGCAGCCGTCCTCGCGGCGCTGCGCATGCGCGGCACCGTCAAGCAGGAGCAGGAATAACTCCAGTGAGAGTTGGGTCCCGGACCGCTTCAAAGCTCCTGATCGTCATTGCCGGAGCGGTCCTCGGTGGGGCGGTGGCCACCTCGGCCACCGTCCTCACCACCCACCCCACGCAGGCGGCGGTCATCCGCCAGAAGCCGGCGATCAAGATCGTGCCGGCGCCCGACCAGTACAACCCGGCCCCGGCCAAGGCCCCGGTGGTGGCACCCGTCAAGCTGGAGATCCCAGCCATCGGCGTCAACTCCAACATCGAGCGCCTCGGCGTCACGCAGGACTATGCGTTGGAGGTGCCCCAGGGCGTCACCAACGTCGGCTGGTACCGCCTGGGCGCCACGCCCGGGGCGGCTGGTGATGCGGTCATCACCGGTCACCGGGGTTACCCCGGCGGCATCCCGTCAGTCTTCAACAGTCTCGGCCGGCTGCGCGCCGGTGACGCCATCGTCGTCAAGCTCGAGGACGGCACGAGCGTCAACTTCAGGGTGAGCCGGACGTTCACAACGCCCGCGACCAAGGTCCCGGACGGCTTCTTCGCCACCGATGGACCCGCCAAGCTGACCCTCGTCACCTGCACCGGCGACTTCGACCAGAACAACCTGTCCTACAGCGATCGCCTGGTGGTGGAAGCCACCCCGGTCGCCTGAAACCAAATAAACAAGGAGCAATTCAAATGCCATTCATCAACGGCGGCCACATCTGGCTGATCCTCGGCCTGATCGCCCTTCTCGTGATCTTCGGACCCGGCAAGCTGCCGGCCCTCGGCTCGGCGGTGGGCAAGACCATCAACGAGTTCCGCAAGTCGACCAGCGAATTGAAGACCGAGCTCGCCCACAAGGACGAGCAGGCTCCCAAAGCGTCCGCGTAAAGCGGCCGCTCAACCTCCCTTCCTGAAGGCCCGGGGCACGTCTCGGGCCTTCTCCGTATCTTTCCCCAAGTGAAAGTCCTCTTCACCACCTTCGACGCTCTGGGCCATGTGATCACGATGATCCCCCTGGCCAGCGCGCTCCGCGACCGTGGCCACGATGTCCGCTGGGCAACTGGGGCGCTGGGCTGCGGAACAGTGGAGAAGGCCGGCTTCCCGGCCTTCAGGGCGGGCATGGATAGCCCCGGGCCGAAAAACCAGTACGAGGCTCGCTACGCGGACGAGATCAGTGCCCTCGGGACACAGGAGGCGCGTCGCGCGCACATCTTCCCAAGGATGTTCGCCGGAATCGCCGCGGCACCCATGCTGGCGGACCTTGCTCCGATCGTGGCCGAGTGGAAGCCGGATCTGGTGATCCATGAAGCCGGTGAGTTCGCTGGACCGATCGCCGCCGCCGCGGCCGGCATCCCGCATGTCACCCACGGTTTCGGAAGCCTGGTCCCCCGCCAGCTGGTGGCCGACGCGGGCGAGGTTGTGGCCGCCCTCTGGCGGTCGGCCGGCCTCGAGCCCCGCCCCTACGGCGGGAGCTACGACCACCTTTACATCGACATCTACCCGCCGCTGCTGCAGTCGGGGGAGATCAGCCACGTCGGCGCCCGGCAGCTGTTGCGGCCGGCCGATGTCAGCTCACGACCTCACCCACCCCGCGAGCCCGGCCAGCCGCCCTTCATCTATGCGACCTTCGGCACGGTGGTCAACCAATCACCAGCGTTCCAGGCAGTGGTGGACGCGATGCGGGCGGTGGAGGCCAGGGTCCTGGTGACCGTCGGATCAAACGGCAACCCCGAGGTCTTCGGCAAGCTGCCGGAACACATCACGGTGGAACGCTTCGTCCCCCAGGCGCAGATCCTGCCGGAATGTGATCTGGTCGTATCGCACGGCGGATCTGGCACGCTGCTGGGCGCCCTCTCGCTGGGAATTCCAGCGCTGGGACTACCTCAGATGGCCGACCAGTTCGTCAACTCGGACGCCTGCGCGGCAGCAGGTGCGGGACTGGTCCTGCGTCCGGACGAGGCTGACCAGGCTTCGATCGAAGCTGCTGTTCGGCGGCTGCTTGGGGAGCCCGCCTTCCGGGAGGCGGCGGGCCGGGTCGCGGACGACATTGAAGCGATGCCCTCGCCGGCAGTTGTCGCCGAGCTTTTGGAGCGGAAGTTCAGCCCGAACTAGGCGCTCGGGTTAACCGGCCCCCCTCCAACCTCCCCCCTCTTCGTGGGGGGA
>CAXMLP010000445.1:0-1860 GCA_964194225.1 uncultured bacterium
AGCGGTTACACCGAACAGAACGTGGCCCCCATCCTCCAGCGCCGGACGGAGCTGATCAACGCACCTGCCCCCAAGGTGATCACCGACCGGGCCGGCTTCTACCGCTCCGAGGCGCAGGAGCTCGCCGGCCTTCGGCTGGCGCTGACTTCGCTCCAGGCGCGCCAGCTGGAAACGCTGCAGCGCGCTGCGGCGGGGCACCTCGAGTCGCTCCAGGCGGAGCTCGCCCAGGATGAGAAGGCCGGCGTGAAGGCGGGCGACCTGGTGTCCCTTCGCGAGCAGGCGACGACTTTGGGCAAGACCCTCGCCGTGGCCCGGACACCGGTCGACTACCGACGAACCTACTCGGCGCTGGGAACCCCGATCGACGCCGCGCAGGCATTGCGCCTCTCTCGACTCGAGGCCATCGCCTCGGTCCAGCCGGAGGTCGACCGGCTGCTGAAGCTGAGCGCCACCGGGAACCTTGGCCAGGTCCGCTGGATCGGTCAACAGGCGCTCGCTGAAGGCCGCAACCAGGCCGCCTACGAGAGCTACTTCGGCTCCCCACCGGCCGCCATTACGAACTTCTGGAGGCCAACGCCGGCCACTTCGCCAGCAGCGACCCCGCGGAGCTGACGCTGGCGGTCGCGCTCGAGGAGCACTACCGCGACCTGATCCAGAAGGACCTCCGATCGCGGCTGCCGCACAAGGTGATTCTCATCTCGATCACCGCGTCCGAACTTTGGTCGTTCACCGATGGCGCGCTCTTCGTGAATACGCTGGTCACCACCGGCCGGCCTGAGCTGCCCACCGACCGAGGCCTGATGCGCGTCACCCGCAAGGAGTCCCCCGTCCATTTCGTCTCCCCCTTCCCAAAGGGTTCTCAGTACGACTACGGGACGATCGACGCCAAATACGCACTCTTCTTCCACCCCTCCGGCGAGGCGATCCATGACTCGTGGTGGCGCAGCTGGTACGGTCCGGGGTCGAACGTAGGGGACCACGGCTCGCACGGCTGCGTCGGGGTCCCCTACGGTCCCATCGACGCCCTCTCTACCGGTGGGGTGACACCGGCACCCCGCTGGTCGTCATCCCCGGGGACGGCACGCCGGTCGCCAACCAGCTCGCCCAGAAGACCTATGACGACCCCGCCTGGGGCAGCGGGCCGGTAACCTAGTGTCTGCTATGGATCCAGTCGAAGCGGGACTTCCCCCGCACGGGCGGCCGCCGGGCCGCTGGGGGAACCGGTCGGGCACCCTGTGGACCGGCGCTGTGCTCATCATCGTCGGCGTCTACTTCCTGCTCAACCACCTCGGCTTCATCCCCCGGATCGACTGGGAAGTGATCTGGCCGGTCCTCCTGATCCTCCTTGGCGCCTACTTCGTCGTCCGCCGGTTGCGGTAGGCGAGAAGGACCCGACCGGCGCGGCGCTGAACGCGGCGCGGCGGCTCAGGCCGGGGCAGCGGCCTCTTCCGGGAAACGTTCGCGGAGGAAGGTGATGATGTCCTGGAGAGGCGTACCCGGGGTGAAGATCTCGGCCACACCGAGGGCTTTCAGTTCGCGGATGTCGTCCTCCGGAATGATCCCACCGCCAAAGACCATGATGTCGGCGGCGCCCTTCTCCTTGAGCACTTCAACAACCCGCGGAAAGAGGGTCATGTGGGCGCCGCTGTGGAGCGACAGTCCGATCACCTGTGCGTCCTCCTGGAGGGCCGCGTCCACGACCATCTCCGGCGTCTGGCGCAGGCCGGTGTAGATAACCTCGAAGCCGGCGTCGCGGAGCGCGCGGGCGACCACCTTGACACCGCGGTCATGCCCGTCCAGCCCCACCTTCGCAACGATGATGCGCAGCGCCACAGCTAGTGGACTGTAACGGCTGAATGA
>CAXMLP010000446.1:0-4621 GCA_964194225.1 uncultured bacterium
ATGTTGTCGACGATGCGGTCATTGAACCCGACCACGCCCTCGTACTCGGCGGCGACCGTGCGGCAACTCTCCAGGAACAGCCCGTCCGAGAGCTTCATGATGTTCGCCTTGTGCACGGCGGTGACCAGGCGGCGGCCCATCCGGCGGGCGTAATCAAAGGCGTACTCGACGACGCGCTCGCTCCCGCTGATTGAGATCGGCTTGATCGACAGGCCGCTGTCGCTACGAATCTTCTTGCCCGATCGCCGCGAGATGTCTTCGAGGAGAGCGCGGCAGTCCTCGGTCCCCTGCTCGAACTCGATCCCGGCATAGATGTCCTCGGTGTTCTCGCGAACGATGACGAAGTCGAGGTCGTCGCGCAGGTTGCGGGCGCCCTTGTACGCCTTCACCGGCCTCACCAGGGCGTAGAGGTCGAGCTCCTGGCGAAGGGCGACGTTGACACTCCGGAAGCCGGTCCCGATCGGTGTCCCGATGGGACCCTTGAGCGCCACCGAGGTCCGGCGGATCGAGGCCAGGGTGCGCTCGGGGAGCGGGGTGCCGTATTCCGCCATCGCGCTCTCGCCGGCGGGCTGGGGATCCCATTCGAACCCGACCCCGGTGGCCTCCAGAACCCTGACCGAGGCCTCGCAGATCTCGGGGCCGACTCCATCGCCCTCCAGCAGCGTGACAGCATGTTTAGACAACTGAAGGCCTACCTCCTGGAACTCAAGCCGAGGCGCTCGCTACTTCTTGAAGTAGTCGGCGTTGATCTGGGTGAATTGGCGCCACTCCTCGGGAACCTCGTCCTCGGGATAGATGGCGTCGACCGGGCAGGGATCGACGCAGGCGCCGCAATCGATGCACTCATCAGGATCGATGTAGTACATGTCAGCGGAGTCATTGCTGTGGATGCAGTCCACGGGACAGACCTCAACGCAGGAGGCGTCTTTGATGCTGATGCACGGCTGAGTGATGACGTAGGCCATGTCGACCAAGAGGCTATCAGACGGGTTGCGGCGGACCCAGTTCAAGGCGATAGCCAAAGCCGGGCACCGCGACCAGGACCCCACCTCGACGGGGCCCCTCTCCCAGCTTGGTCCGCAGCCGCCTCACCAGCTGGTCGACGCGCTCGGTCGAGATGTCGGCGGCGAAGCCGTACACCTCCTTCATGATCTGGTCGCGCGAGACGGCGACGCCGGTATTGGCGGCGAGGTACTCGAGCAGGCTGAATTCCAGGGGAGCCAGGCTGAGCGACTGGCCGCCAGCCCAAACCAGCCGGGCGGCCAGGTCGAGCTCGATGTCTCCAAACTTGTGCACGCGCTTCTCACCCAGGGCCGCCTCGGCCTGGCGAGCGCCGGCGAGGTCAGTCACCTTGCGCAGGTGCGCCTCGAGGCGCGCGATCAACTCCCGAATTCGCACCGGCTTGATCACGAAGTCGTCCGCGCCGGCGTCGAGTCCGCGGATGGTGCTCGCCTCGTCGTCCCGACCGGAAACGAATATGATCGGCACCGCCTTGTCGAGGCCTCGCAAGCTCCGGCAGGCCTCGATCCCCGCCACGTCGGGCAGCACCCAGTCAAGGAAGACGGCAACCGGAGCCTCGCGCGTGAAGGCGTCCAGCGCGGCAATTCCACCCGACGCCCGGGCAACGGTGAAGCCCTCCTGCTCAACCAGCTCCGCGATCAGGTCGGAGGTGGCGACGTCATCCTCGACGATGAGGATGATTCCCCGGGACCCGCTCATCAGGCGCGGCACGTCGGCCGTCAGGGGGCGGCCGTTCCGGGAAGCGCCTCGCTCGCTCACCTGCAGGGTTTGAGCCATCAGCCGGGAAATTCCAGGAAGATCGCCCCTGCCAAGAATCGAGCGAGCGAGGAAGAGTGCATCGAATGGCGCACGCTAGGGCCCGGCTGCCGTCAGTTCGAGGGCGGACCTGTTAAGAGAGTGCAGGGCGGCCATCTTAACGCGGACACTGACGAGCTCATTAACGGGCCCCGGGCTCCGGCGCGGTGGAGCTGTCCCGATGCTTGAGGATGAACTCGGCCAGGACGGTCCGAACCTCACCGATGGTGACCTGACGAGGACACTCCTGGAGCACGGTCCAGGCGGTCAGCGCCAGGCTCCGGCCGGGGGGCAGGGCCGGGTAGGGAGCGAGCAGCGTCCGTCGCTCCGCGGTCACGGCTGAGCGCAATGCCTCCAGGACAGGAGCGGGCAGCGCGTCCGGGCCACCGCTCTGGTAGTACACGACCACGTAGCCGTGTTCCAGGTTGTGGACAGCCCGCGCCTCGGCGACCTCGGTCGAATAGACGGCAGGTTGAGGCGGGAGTGGGATCGGAGAGTGCGGTCCGGACGTTGCCGGGTGAACCGGATAGGTGTGATTGGGGTCGCTGAGGTGGTCGCGTCCGGCGTCCGGCTGCGGCTTGGCGGCGGTGCAGACCAGGGCGGCGGCCGGGTTTGCGGCTGGGCTGCCCGAGGCGGCGGCTCGGGCAGTGGGCGAAGGCGCGGCGGTGGCCGACCCACAGCCCGCGAGCCCAAATAGGAGGAGAGCGCCGAGAGCGGCCGTATGAGTCGGGAAGGAGCATGAGATCGGCTTCACGATTGTGGTTTCATCTTGGCAGGAAGCTTCCCCCTGGAGATCTCAGTTCAGAGACTGGTGCTGGCCTCCGCCGGCGCGAGGTCGTAACCTGATCGCCGTGACGCTCTTCGCGAACCTGGCCGAGATCGCTCCCCCGACCAATTTCCCGGGCCGGCGCGGGAATGCCTGAGCAGCCACCCGAGCTCCTCGAGCAGCTAGACAGCGGGCCGGCCGGCGTCAGCTGGCGAGCCCGACTGGCCGACGGCCAGGAGGTGGTGGCAACCCAGGTTCTGCTCGGTGAGGAAACCGCTCGCAAGAATGGCGTCGATCGGCTGCGTCGCCTGGCGAAGATCCAGAGTCCAAACCTGGCTCCGATCAGGGGCTGGTGGTCGGACGGCCAGGGTGTCTGGTTCGTCAGCGACCAGGAGCAGGGGCTCGGGCTCGCAGACCTCCCGGCGGGCGGCTTCCTCTCACCCCAGCAGGCGGCGGCGGTCAGCTTCGGCGCCCTGGCCGGACTCGAAGCCATCCACAACGACGGTTTGAATCACGGTGCGCTGAGTGCAAACAACCTCAGAGTGATGCCCGATGGGAAGGTGCAGCTGACCGGGCATCAGCTGGCGACAGTCGGCTTTCCAAGCCCGGCTGACCTGGCGGCGGAGGTGCGAGAGGCGGGCCGGCTGGTCTGCCAGGCCTTCGGCATCACCCCCGAGCGCGACCCCCGCGCCGCTCCGCGAGCAATCGAGCACGCCGCTCCAGCATTGGTCGTCACGGCGCGTGCCATCGCGAGCGGTAACTTCGGTCCCGACCTCAGAACGGCGGTGACCGCCCTTCGTGACACCTCCGGACCATTGGCCGGCGCCGAGCGCCAATCCATTGGCACTCAGGAACTCGCCGCCGCAGTGGTGGCCAAGCGATCGGGCGGTCAACCGGCGCAATTTCGATCGTTGGCGGCGCCGATCGCGGCGGCGGCTGCTTTGGGCGCCTCGACTACCACCCCCGCCGCCGCCCCTCTCGCCGGCGCGGCGCCCCTCGCAGCTGCGGCTGACGCGCGTCGGGCGTACGGACCAACACCCGCCGCCGGCGTGCCCGTGGCGGCGTCCACCTCCCCTCGCCGCTCCTGGGAGGAACGCCAGGCCAGGCCCCTGCCCCACGAATACTCCGGCCCGAGCGGCGGCTCACGCCGCTGGCTGGTTGTGGCCGGAATCATCGCCCTAGTGCTGATTGCGATCCCGGCCGGGATCTGGGCGGCCGGCAAGTTGGGCGGGGGCGGTGGCCAGACGGAAACCACAGCCACACCACCGTCGGCGACGGCCACAGCTGGGATCAAGCCGAAGACGAGCGCCCCGCCGCCAGCCACCGCCGGCTCCGGCGCGGCTCCCGTGCCGACCTTCGCTCCCCCGGCAGCCGGATCCGTCCGTGAGGTGACGGCGACCCCCACCACGGCGTGCCAGCCGGGCGGCTCCTGCACCATCAACGTCGTCATCAAGTTCAAACCGGCAGGCAGCCCGCACGACGTCACCTGGAAGTTCAAGACTTTCGATCCTTGTACCCGTCAGAGCGTCGAACTCGGCGGTGGCTTGATCACTGCCCAGGGCGATTGGAACACGACCGACGGCAACAGCGCGGTGAGCCTCCCCGCCGCCAAGGGTCAGCTCATCGTCGTGGCGATCAGTGGGCCGGAGGAGGCTGCCTCACCACCCATTGTGCTGGGCACCTCGGCCTGCTGAAGCTTCCGTCAGGAGTTGATCTCGGTGCCATCCTGCGACCAGCGGGTGTGAAAAGAGCCCTCGCGATCAAGCCTGCGATAGGTGTGGGCCCCGAAGTAGTCGCGCAATCCCTGGATCAGGTTGGCGGGGCTGCGCTCTTGCCGGAACCCGTCGTAATAGGCGAGCGATGAAGCAAAGGCGGGGACCGGAACCCCAAGGTCGATGGCCGTCGTCACCACCCGGCGCCAAGCCTCCTGGCGGCGGCCGACGGCGTCTGTGAAGTAGGACGCCAGAAGCAGGTTGGAGAGCGCGGGATCGGCGGCGTACGCGTCGCGGATCCGGTCGAGGAAGCGGGCCCGGATGATGC